>OMVC01000127.1 GCA_900314375.1 uncultured bacterium | reverse complement strand
GAGAAAATTTTTTTTTGCCACAATTTTGAAAAAATATTAATAATTCATATTTTTATGATTTAATGATTATATGAATTACATCTTTTTTATACTAATAGTTGGTTCAATAATAATCGGGGCAATAAACGGCAAATTACAAGATGTCGTAAATGCAGTCATGTCAGGTGCGGAGTTATCCGTCAAAGTTGCCTTTTCTCTTATTGGAATAATGGCATTTTGGCTTGGTATGATGAAAATTGCTCAAAAAGCCGGAATTATTGATTGGATATCAAAAGTGTTAAAACCATTTGCAAAATTATTATTTAATGAAATACCGCCGGATTCTCCTGCAACGGGTGATATTGCGATGAATTTCAGCGCAAACGCTTTTGGGTTATCAAATGCGGCAACACCTTTCGGAATTAAGGCTATGGAAGAACTTCAAAAGGTAAATAAAGATAAAACCTCGGCTTCTAATGCTATGTGTATGTTTTTAGGAATGAATACAGCGGGATTCCAACTTATTCCGACAACTGTTCTTGCGGTTTTAGTCGGTATAGGCTACGAAAATCCGACAGAAATAATTGCGCCTACATTACTTGTTACTTTAATTGCGTTTATTAGTGCAATAATATTATCAAAAATATTCCAAAAACTCTGGAAACCGCAAACAGAAGAAATAAAAGGCGGTGAAAATGAGTAACTTCCTTAACTTGATTTCATTATGGGCTTTACCTGTTCTTTTGATACTAATTTTAACAATCGGTTTAATAAAAAAAGTTCCTGTATATGAAGAATTTACGGATGGAGCAAAAGAAGGTTTTAAAGTCGCAATAAATATAATTCCATACTTGGTTGCGATTATTGTGGGTATTTCCATGTTAAGAGCTAGCGGTGCAATTGATATGTGTGCAAAGGCATTTGCACCTGTGCTAAATTTATTCCACATTCCTGCGCAAACTCTGCCGTTAATGATTGTTCGTTCATTATCGGGATCTGCGGCGTTAGGTGTATTTTCGGATATTGCAAATTCGCTTGACCCGAATTCTTATGCGGTTAAGCTTGCTGCAATAATGGTCGGAAGCAGCGAAACGACTTTTTATGTATTGGCTGTATATTTTGGCTCCGTTAAAATTTCAAAATTAAGATATGCTTTGCTCGTCGGAATTTTAGCAGACATAATAGGAATTATTGCAGCAGTTTGGGTTGCTCATTTAATGTTTGGTTAGTATCTGTCCAGCTCTGTGTGTATTCATTGAAATTATTATGAATAATTTCTCGTTTTAAAACTGCGTAATTGAGATTTATGCAATCAATTTTTTCTAACCTTTCGACTGTGTAACCTTTGCTTCCGCAATTGTGACAAAATGACTCAACGGGTACAATTTCGCCATTAATAACAGTTGCAACTTCTTTTAGTCCGCAAGATGCGCATCTCACTAAATACCATTGATTTTCTATCAGTTCTCCGCAATCGGGGCAGTAGTAATAATCCTGTTCAATCGGGACTTTATCGTGGGTGCATTTTTTTGTAAAATTAAAAATTTGACTCCATATCATACTTTTTTTAATAATGATGTTTTTTTATAAGTCAATATTTATGATATATTTTGAGTATGAAAGATTTTTTATCAGGTTTGTTGGATTGGATATACAAAAAACGCTGTTACTTTTGTAAAAGTTCAAAAGAATCTGTTCGCATGTGTTCAAAGTGTTATGATGAACTCGATTTTTTACCTGTACAATTAAACAGAGCATATAACGGAGTAAAAATTTATTGCGCAGGAGTGTACTCAAAAAATCTGCAAAAAATGATACGCGGTTTAAAATATCACAATCAACGTGATTTAGCGTACTATCAGGCAAAATTTATGTATCAATATTGGGAAAAGTTGGGTATTGAAGGTGATTTTCAGATAGTGCCGGTACCGATTTATCCAAAACGAAAAAGACAAAGAAAATATAATCACATGGAACTTGTTGCCTTGGAATTCTCCCGCATATCGGGGTATAGTGTAAATTTTGAACTTATAAAGCGTATAAAAGATACAAAACCGCAATATAAATTGAATAAAGTTCAACGAATGATGAATCTTGAGAATGCGTTTGAGGTTGATAAAACAAAATATATTAATGATAAAAAGATACTTATAATTGATGATATATGCACCACAGGTTCGACATTTGAAGAAATGATAAAAGCTTTGAATAAAGAAAATATTTTTGATATTGTATGTTTTGCGACAACAACACCATTTGAAAATTAATTATAAAAAAATCTCGGATTTATGGTATATTAGAATAGAAGTTAAAAAATAAGAGGCGACTTTGATAAAATTTCTAGGTTTATGTGTTGAAAATTTAATTCAATGTATTAAGTATGCAGTAAGCGGAAATCTTCGTTTAAAAAGAGTAATATCGCAAGCTGCATCCATAAGTTATGATTCTTTATCAATATCGCTTGTTATAGCTTTTATAGCGGCTGCTGTTATTGCAATACAGGTTTCAAAAGAATTCCTTATG
The DNA here is from genome assembly GCA_900314375.1 of uncultured bacterium. GTDB lineage: Bacteria > Cyanobacteriota > Vampirovibrionia > Gastranaerophilales > Gastranaerophilaceae > Zag111. The sequence continues at coordinate 2,565 of OMVC01000127.1, read as the reverse complement.
ACAGGTGCGGAAGCATATATTGGCGGAACAATTGCCGTTGTAATGGTAAGAGAAATAGCTCCGGGGTTTGTTGCGTTAGCTATCGGAGCAAGAGCAGGTACCGCAATTTCTGCAGAGATTGCTAATATGCAAGTTACCTCTCAAGTTGATGCGATAAAAACACTAAAAATAAATCCGATTGGGTATTATTTTACACCAAGGATTATAGCTTCAGCCATAACGGTTCCGATGGTTGTTTTAATAGCTGAATATATAGGTATTCTTGGCGGTATGGTTGTGTCAAATGCAACAATATCTTTACACCCTGCAATTTATCAAAATTCAGTTTGGGCATGGATAAGTGCAAAAGATATTTATATCAGTATTTTAAAAGGTTCTATATTTGGGGCATTAATCGCATTAGTTTGTGCAACAAAAGGCTATGAAACTATGGGCGGAGCAAAGGAAGTCGGCACATCTACAACCCAAGCTGCTATTTTGTCCACAATTTATATGCTTGTTGCAGATTTTTTAATCAATTTATTATTCTATATTGCTTAAACTTTACAAAATTTTACCCTAAATGAAGCAGTTTGCTATTTTGTTATATAATAAAGAATATAATTTTGATAAGAGGTTAAAAATATGAATACAGTTACAGTAGTAGGCAGAGTAGGAAGGGATGCATCCGAAAATTTTACATCGTTTGAATCCGGTAAAACAAAAGCATCATTTTCTGTTGCGGTAAACAGATGGGATGCAAAAACAAAAGCAGAAGTTACCGATTGGTTTAATATTGATGTTTGGGATAAGCAAGCAGAATTCGCGGCAGAATATATTAAAAAAGGCAGACTCGTTGCGATAGACGGAAGAATTGCAAATCGCCGCTGGACTGATAAAGTTACAGGCAATGAAAGAGAAACATTTTATATAATTGCCAATAATATCAGATTATTGGGTTCAAAAAGGGATGCTGAAACAGAAGTTGCATTATGATAAGCGGATCTAACATAGTTTGTATTGTTGCAGATGATTTGACGGGCGCAAATGATACCGCGCTCCAGTTTCAATTGAATGGCGCCGATACAAACATTTTATTAAGTGAAAATATTGAAAAAACGCAAGATTGTATCTCCCAAGCCTGGGCAATTTCGACAGAATCACGAAATGTACCAATGGACGAAGCTTATGAAAAAGTTAAGCAAACTGTTGAATTTTTGGATAATGAGCTTAATCCTGATTATTATTACAAAAAAATAGACTCGACTCTGCGCGGAAATATTGCGGTAGAAATTCTTGCAATGCTGGAGGTTTTGGGTTGGGATTGCGCTGTAATAATGCCGGCATTTCCGCAAGAAGGAAGAATTACAGTCGGGGGATACCATTTATTAAATTGTGTTCCTATTGAAATGACAGAAATGGCATGTGACCCTCATTCTCCAATAACAGAATCTCATATACCAACGTTATTAAAACAGCAGCTTGGCGATAAATATGATAACTTAATCGGGCAAATAGAATTAAAGACTGTATTGGACGGTGCTCGCGAAATTTTAATAAAAACCAATGAACTTATTGAAGCAGGAAAAAAAATAATAGTAGCAGATTCGATTTCGCAAACAGATGTGGCGCAAATTGTACTTGCTATGAAAAAATCTGATTATAAAATATTGCCTGTCGGTAATGCAGCTGCTGCCAAAATTCTGGCAAATGAATGGTTTCCGCAAGAAGAAAAATTTGAAGAACAAAGTGAAGTCAGTCTGCCAAAGTTACCTAAATTTATTGTTTCAGGCAGTGCCACTCAAATAACGGCAAATCAAATTGAGTTCCTTCAAAATGCGGGCGAATATCAGGATAAATGTCATATTATAGAACTAGATATAAATACTATATTAAACGGTGTTGATAATAGTCTGGTTGATAAGATAGAAGCGTATTTGTCAGACGGGATAAATGTTTTGGTGCATACTTCCAATTTGTTTAAAAATTTTGACGGATTTGCTGATGATGTTGCAAATGCGGATTTAACAAAAGCCACAATGGCCAATAAAATTACCGATTTTTTGGCGGATTTAACGTCAAAGGTATTGAACTGTACTAAAGCAATATTGGTTACTCTGGGCGGAGAAACTTCTTATAAATGTTGTCATTCTATCGGTGCGGATCAATTAAAGCTTATGGATGAAGTTTTGCCTGCGATTGCGATTAGTAAAAATATTCACCATAACCAGTTGATTGTGACAAAATCCGGAAATTTGGGTGATACTGATACATTAGTAAAAATTTTAAAATATTTTGAGCAACACGAAAAATATTATGAATAAAATAGCAATTACAACAGGTGACCCGAATGGTATCGGCGCGGAGATTACAATAAAAGCATTGAATTATCTTGACTTACCTCAAGATAAAGTTGTTTTGGTCTCAAATCACAGAGTATTGGATTTTTACGGACAATTAAATAATAATTATGAAATTATTGAAATTCCATACAAGGATGAAGATATTACTCCGGGTGAAATAACTTCTAAAGCTGGCGAATTTTCTTTTCAATCTTTAAAGAAAGTTTGTGAAATAAAACCGACC
>OMVC01000116.1 GCA_900314375.1 uncultured bacterium | reverse complement strand
GCTAGTCAATACGGCGGGGGGATTGATAACAGTGGCACAATCAATGCCCTCACTGGTGATTTTACCAACAACTCTGCACAAGAACACGGCGGCGGAGTTTCTAACGAATATATGTCTGCAACGGAAAACATGCTTATTGCAGAAGGTTACTCAAGCGCAGAAGAAATGGCACAAGATTGGGGCTATGATTCTGTTGAAGATATGCTCGAAGGTGAAGCATCAAGGTACTCCTCAATAGAAGAAATGGCACAAGATTGGGGGTATGATTCCGTTGAAGACATGCTTGAAGGTGAAGGATTTTCAAGTATTGAAGAAATGGCGCTTGCTTGGGGTCATGATTCTGTTGAGGATATGCTTGACGGTTATTCTTCAGTAGAAGACATGGCACGTGATTGGGGATATGAAGACCACATCGGAGAATTGACCTTTACAGGCGAATCTAACTTCAGCGGCAACACCGCAAGCGGAAAGCCAAACGGGGTTTATAATGAAAGCAAAATCACACTTGCACAAGATTCTACCGTAACCCTAAACGACGGTTGGCAATCAACCGACACCGCAAATTTAATAATGGAAGAGGGTTCGACATTGAACCTCAATATCGGCAACGGAGTTTTGCAAGATGATTCTTTAGGCAGAATCACAAACAACGGCACAATCAACGCAACCGTTGACTTTGATATCACAAACAAGGTCGCAGACACCATTTCAGTTTCTTCGGCAACACAAGATGGCAAAATAAATTTGAATTCTTTGAACATTTTAGGCGGTTCAATGAATGACTTTTTGGCAAGCGGTGATAAAATTCAAATATTAAAAACTCCAAATGACACACTACAACTGGCGTTAGGTGATGAACTTCAGCAATATACGACAGAACGCCTTGTAAAAACTGAAGTTACGCAAGCTGCGTCAACAACGACCGATGAGGTCCAAATGCACACGAATTGGGAGCATGTTTATCAACAACATTCTACAGATGCCAGCTATCAAAATACCTACGGCAAATTAGCGCTTGGACAAACCGATACAACAAACGATTCTATTGAGTCTGTTGTTAGGGTAGAAAACCTTCAGGGAGAAACTGTTGATACTCCTTTGGGTGATACATTAGCTATAGTTAATCAGGCAAACCTTGATGGGCGGACTTTTGATTTCGAAACATCAGGCGATGTTTACACAGTAACTCAAGACCTTGGCACTACAGGTGAAGGCGCATTCACAATCAACGGTGTCGCTGGTGAAGACGGTTCAAAATCGACAATCAACTTCGACGGCCACAGCGGTATGAATATTACAAATGCATCTGACGTTACGATAAAGGATGTTGAACTTGTAAACGCAGGATTGATCCGTAACAAAGGTTCTGTTATGTACATCAATAACGCTAATGCTAAGGTTAATCTGGAAAATATTTATGCACACGATAACATTCATACATCCACAGACAGCTATGGACTTTATGGCGGGGTAATTTATAATAACAAAGGCGAAATAACAAATATTTCAGGGTTGTTTGAAAATAATACAATTTCTGCAAAAGACAAAGCATACGGAAGCGCAATACATAATAATTCTAATATCGGGAAAATACATGCAGATTTTATAAATAACAGCTCGATTTCTTCATATGTCAGTGAAGGCATTATTGGTGCGACAGGTGCTATTGAAAACGACGGAACAGTAGATGAAATTTCGGGGTTATTTAAAGGTAATAGAGCAATAAATACTGCAAACGGTTCTGCTTATGCGGGAGTATTGTTTAATGGCAATGGCAAAATAGACAAGATTTCAGGTAAATTTGAAAACAATTATGCTGAAGCTAATGCAAGTTTTAGTAATAATAAGTTTGGTACTACAGCGGGAGCTATAGAAAACAGAGGTGTTATAGATGACATAAAAGCAGATTTTACGGGTAATTATACTAAAAATTCAGGGGAACAGTCTGCTACTGCAGGAGCGGTTCATAATAGTGATACGGGTATAATTACTACACTTGAAGGTGATTTTAAGCAAAATTATGCATATTCTACAGAAGGCATAGCTAGTGGAGGTGCAATATATAACCAAGGAATAGTTACAGCTCTGAATGGAAACTTTGAGAATAATTATTCCTATTCAGCGCATAGCAATTCCGGAGGAGGTGTAATATATAATCAAGGAACAATTACTACCGTAGAAGGAAATTTTAATGGTAATTATGCAAAATCTGATAATGCCCTTGCAACAGGTGGAGCGATAAATAATGCTGGTACAATTATTAATATTATAGGTAACTATGCAGATAACTACAGTATAAGTTCCGGAACTTATGCAAGTGGCGGAGCAATAACAAATAACGCTACCATTGGTAATATTGTCGGAAATTATTTAAGAAACCACTCTGAAACCTCTGGAACTTATGTTATAGCCGGAGCTATTTATAATTCTGGCACTATAGATAATATTTTGGGTGATTTTGATGGTAACTATATAAAAACTTCGGGAACTTATGCAAGCGGCGGAGCAATTTGGAATTCAAACAGCGGTAATATAAAAAATA
>OMVC01000183.1 GCA_900314375.1 uncultured bacterium | reverse complement strand
ATCCGATAGCTGCCAAACAAGAAATTGCAAATATCCAGCAAATCCAAGTTGCATTGAACCAATCGGCATTGTTTCCCTTATCAAAAAATACTTGTAAACAAATGAGCCATAATGTTAGTAATCCAAATCCGAGCCAATCCATTTTGATACCTTTTTGGCGTCTGGCATAAGGCGGATTGAATAACAAGTTCTTAGCCATCACAGCAGCAATACAGCCTACCGGTACATTTATAAAAAATACCCACGGCCAAGTCCAATTGTCTGTAATCCAACCGCCAAGCATAGGACCTACAATCGGAGCAAGGATAACTCCCATCCCGAAAAGAGCCATTGCCGTTCCGCGTCGCTCTTTGGGAAAACTTTCCATCATAATTGCTTGAGATAAAGGAACAATTCCACCCCCGCCTGCACCTTGAAGAACTCTGTAAAATACCATTTGTCCTAAAGTTGTTGCGGTACCGCAAAGAAGCGATGCAAGGGTAAATAGCAAGATACTTATTATATAAAAGTTTTTACGTCCGAAAAATTTTGAGAAGAAATCTACCGAAGGAATAATTATACCTGAAGAAATCAAATAACTGGTTAGTATCCAAATACTTTCATCCCTTGTTGCGGAAAAACTTCCTGCCATGTGCGGCAAGGCAACGTTTGCAATGGTTCCGTCCATAACAAACACAAAGCATGCCAATAAAACCGGAGCACAAGAAAGCCAAGGATTTTTGGGCAAATATTGATTTTCGTCTGTAGATATTGTTTGTGTTGACATTAGTTTTCCTTAATATTTATTGAAAGATAAAAAGATTTTATTTAATGGAAAATTGAAAATGGAAAGTGGAAAATTATTACAACAATTTGTCTTTTTCATATTCGTACATTTATATTTAGTGTTAAAAAGCGATACAATTTTTCATTTTCAACTTTCAATTTTCAATTTGTAAAAGAGCTATTCGATATTCATTTCACTTTAACTTTTGGTACTACTGACATCCCAGGAACAATATTATATTCTTCCGGATCAATTTTTTCCGTAAATATGATTTTTACAGGAATTCTTTGTACAATTTTTACAAATGAGCCGACAGCGTTTTCAGGCGGGAATAAACTTGATTTAGCTCCTGAAGCCCTTTGAATACTGTCAATTTGACCTTTAAAAATATGATTTGGGTATGTGTCAACTTTTATATCAACTTTTTGTCCCGGTTTCATGTGTCTTAATTGGTTTTCTTTAAAGTTTGCAATAACCCAAACTTTTTCAGGTACCAAAGTAAATAATGGCGAACCGACATTTACATACATACCTTTTTCAACACGACGTGAAGCTACTGTACCTGATTGAGGAGCATATATTTTAGTATAAGATAAGTCTAATTCTGCTTTATCTTTAGCGGCTTTTGCAGTTAACAAATTTGCATCGGCAACGGTTTTACCGTTATTATCCGAAAATAGGGCTTGTTGAGCTTGGGTCAAACCTGCTTTTGCTCCGTCATATTTTACTTGCGCAGCATCTAAAGTTTGTTTTGAAACAGCCCCCTGTTCATACAAATTTGTATATCTTTCCAAATCTTTTTTTGCCAATTCAATATTTGATTCTGATGCTTTTAGATTTGCTTTTGCATTGGCTTGGTCGAATTTGATTTTTTCATAATTTGCATTAGCCTGCGCAAGTTTAACTTTATAATCCGCATCATCAATTATGGCAACCAAATCGCCTGCATTAACTTTTTGGTTATCTGTTACATAAACTTCCAATATTTCACCCGAAACTTTCGGGGCAACATTTACTGTTGTTGTTTCTACGTAAGCATCATCCGTTGATTCATATTGCATTTCTTTTACAAGATAAAACCCTGCAAATACCAGCAAAATTGTTATTATTACAAATGCAATTTTTCTTTTAATTTTTTTTGACGGTTTTTTGGTTTCTTGGTCCGCTTGTTGTTCTATGTTTTGTTCTTCCATGTTTTAACCTCTTTATATATTCATTTCTACTTCTTTTTCTAAACCTTGTTTAAATTTTATTATACTGGTTTCCAATTGTTCGATATCCGCTTGGGATAAAAATTCAGGCAAACTATTCATATATTCTCTTATGAGTTTTGTTGCTTTTTCAAGAACTGTTTTGCCCTCTTTTGTCAATTTCATCTTCCGCACAAGCCGATTATTTTTTGTATCTGCAAAGCGTATAATATAATGTCTTTCTTCCAAGGTATTCAAAATCCTGCCTGTTGATGGTCTGTCTTTTAAAATCAATTTGGCCAAATCTCTCTGACAGATTTCATCATACAACGATATTGTATCAAGTGTTGCAAATTCTTCCAACGATAAAGGCATGTTCAATTTTTGAAATACCTGATTTCCAAGATACCTGCAGTATTTCGCTGTTTGCTCAATTTTATAATAGAGTGAATTTATATAGTGTTTATCTTGCGCAATTTTCATTTTAATCTCTGTTACAAAAATAATTTATTGCATTTGCAACAATATTATGCTAACATACTGTTATATAAATTGCAAGAAAAATTTTTTAAAGTAAGAGGAAATAAAGCATTGAAAAAGAAATTATTAGCAACAATATTAGCCGTATTAGTTTTAAGTGAATTTGCTCCGATGGCAATTGCGGTAAAAAATAATAAAGCCAATGAACCAAAAAAAATGTCTATATCAAAGACACATAAATTAAGACAAAAAAGTGATGAATTCAAATATGAATATATAAATTATGAATGGTGGAATAACTTTAATGACCCTATTTTAACGGGTTATATTGATAAAGCAATAAAAAATAATTACAGTTTAAAGATGGCAACCATTGCGGTTGATGAATATTATCAGGCAATAAAAATTCAATTTGCAAATGAATTGCCTCAAGCTATGGCAGGTTTTTCGCCTGCATATTTAAAAAATAGCGGATTTAATAATGCGGATTGGAGTTTTGCGCTTCCTGCATTAGTAAATTATGAAGCTGATATTTTCTTAAAAAATCACGACAAGACAAAGGCGGCCAAAAAAGAATACGAACAATCTTTACAGGATGAAAGAGCCGCATATATTGCAATTGCTTCTGCTGTCGGTACTTGTTATTTGAATATTGTAAAACTCGATAAAATGATAGAATTACAAGAAGAAATCGTAAAAGATAGAAAAATCATTTATGATTTGATGTTGTTGAGAAACAAAGAAGGTTTGACTTCAACTGCTGATACCGTAAAAGCTAACAAGGCGTATATTGCAGGTCAGACTACATTAACCGAATATAAAAAACAAAGAAATATATTGCTCAATCAATTATGCGTGTTAATGGGAGAAAACCCGAATAAGGCGGATACAATTTCAAGAATCGCATATGAAAACTTAGATTATAACAGTGAAATTCCTCAAGCAATCGCATCGGAAATTATAGAACAACGCCCTGATTACATCAAAGCCGAACAAATGATTGAAAAAGCCGGAATTGATGTAAGAGTAGCAAAAAAAGAATTTTTACCGTCAATAAACTTAACCGGTGTTGCAATATTTTTATCAAGTGAAATCGGCAGTCTTTTTACAACAAAAACAGCTCTTGCAGCATTGGCAGGCGCTATCAATATGCCGTTATTTACGGGTGGAAGAAGGAGAGCCAATTTAAGACTTAAAAAAGATGAATTTGAAAGAGTTTTAAATAATTATTATCAAACGAACTTGACAGCAATTCAAGAAGTAAATGATGCGTTGACTATAATAAAGCATGATGATAAAAAATATCAGGATACAAAAGCTCAAGCACAATTAGAACGCAGAGATTACGGCTTTAATGAAGCAAGTTATAATCAAGGTGTTTTATCAAAACTTGATTTAATCCAAATGAAAGAAAACGTTCTTTCAACCGACAAACTTGTGGCAGACCAAAAAATAAATTGTCTTGTTGATTATATCGGACTATATAAAGCCGTTGGCAGCCAATTATAATAAAATTTTTAATTAAAAAAGTCGATAATTCAATTAAGTCCAACGAGTCGGATAAGTTTTTCGGTTAGAAAGTCAGAAGATTTGAGGGTTTGCTTTTTATACAATTACTTTTCTAAAATTAGAATAGAGAAGGGTAAAGTTTTGTATTAAAAGCGTAGAAGAACAGATGCGTCGGAGTATCTACGCCTCTAATTTACCACTATCCCTGAAATACTTTGAATGAACGCGAAATATTTTTATCTACTTCTGACTTAACTGAACTATATTCTGTCTGAAGGGCATTATGTTCTGTATCCAAGCTTCTTAATTGCATTTGATATCTTTTATCTTTCTTTTCAACATCTGACAATACTTGAGTATAATGTACTTCAGCTTTGGCAATTGCTTCCGAATCTTCTTCTGTAATAATATCAGTTGTATTTGAATAAATCATACTTGACCATTTAAATTCATTTTCACTTGCGGTTCTTGTTACACCTACCTTTTCCATTGTAACTATACCTTGAGAAAGGACATTATTCAGCCAATCTTTACTTGCTGCTAAATTTGAAGGCAATATTTCATAAGAATTCGAAAATGCATTTTTATCAATGTTTTCAAGATTAATTATATATTTTTTTGTTTCAATATCTTCATATTGCGCATTTGTTTTTTCTTCTGCCAACGTCATTATTTCTTGAGGATTATCAAATCCGTTCATACGATACCACAAATTTGTATACCATTGAGATTTTTCTTTATCATCGGTATATAATGTTGGTTTTATCGGCTTTTGTGGTTCCGGCGGAGCGTCTCCTGGGTCTTCTACAGGTTCGGGAGGATCTGATACAATATTCCTTAAATCTCCTTCCGTAAAGTTTATAAGCATATTTTTTCTCACCGCCGAATCATTTGCTTCAGGAAATTTTGCAATATTTTGAATTATATAATACATATCAATAGCTTTTTGTTTTATGGTTTTCTTTTGTGAGCAATCTTGTGTATCAGGATTATAAATATAATCACTTACAAGAATTTCAAAAGGTGTTGGAGTCCTGCCGGCTTCAATTGCTGCCTGAAGTATATTAAACATTTCTTTATCATCTGCATCACCATTCAAGGAATAATCAGGTATAAAATCATCGTCACCGTCGCATAATTTTTCGCTATCATTGATACCTGCAGAAACCTCTTTCATCACATCATTTGTATTTCCCTGATTGTGCATACCGCCATGAGAAGCATTTGTCGTAAATGAGCGGTCACTGTCTGCATAACTACCGTTATAACCGCAACTTGCTAAATAGTCGTGCGGTTGGCAATCTCCGCCGTCATAATCAAGTAATTCATTTAATAAATGCAAATAACATCCTGTATCACCATTTAATGCGGAATAATAACAGAACGAACCGCCTGAACTCGTTGCAGTTACACTCGTTCCTACTTCCCCGCTAAATACTTCATACAAATCTACTTTATTTTTATCTCTCTGCCATTTAGCAAGCTCTTTTAGATATGCACTATAATTTGAATTATTCATTTCCCATTGGCTCATATCTTCTTGCCATTGAGCATAATCATTTTCATATTGAGCATAATCCGTTTTGTATTTTTCATAATCCTCACTATAGTCATTAAGCAAATCATATTTATCCAAAAATTGCACAAGGGTATCAGTCTGTTTAAAATTATCACCATCTTCTTGCGATACCAGTATTTTTCCTGCAGTATTTATCAGGGCATATTGGTTCTTGCATGGTTGATATTGCCATAACACAGTCGGAGTTAAATCCGTTTTTTCACTTCTTCCTGAACTGTTATAAGCTACATATACAAATTTGTTGCTGTTTAAAGCTTCCTGATAATCTACCCGTGCTTCTTCAGATATAGAAGATAGGTTTAATCTGGCATTAGTAAGCCGTTGAGAACGATACTCATTATCAGTCAGTCGCGCCGTAATACTTAATAATCTTGCTTGTCCGGAAGCTAATCCCATAGTTTTCCTTTCGTATATACAAATTATTTATCGGCAATTTTTATAAAAAACTTTGAAATTTGTTACAAAACTTAATCTAAAAATTCCGATAATATTGTATTACTGACTAAAACACCATTTGGCGTGAGTGAATATCCTTTTTCCGTCTTTTTTAGCAAATTTAATCCTTCATATTTTTTCAATATATCAAGGTATTTATCTTCAAAGTCTATATTAAATTTATTGTTTATTTTTTGAATATCAATTCCGTTCATCTTGCGCAAACCCAAAAAGATTTCTTCTTCTAATTTGTCTTTTTGAGTTTCAAATTTCTCAAATTTATGTTCAATAGGATTTTGGATATAATCTTCAATTGTTTCTTTATTGCCATATCTGATATCATTTGTATACCCGTGAGCAGCAACTCCAAATCCATAATATTCTTCATTGTTCCAATAGTTCAAATTGTGTTTTGAATTATAATCAGGAAGTGAAAAATTACTTATTTCGTAGTGTTCAAAACCGTTTGAAGTTAATAATTCTATCGCACCTATATACATATCTGCCAGTTCATCATCATCAGGTAAATTTTGAGGTCTGTGATTATAAAAATAACAACCTTCTTCTATTGATAATCCGTATAATGAGATATGCTGCACCCCGAGTTTTATTGCTTTTTGCAAATCGTCAAAAAACATGCCGGCGCTTTGATTGGGCAATCCGTATATGAAATCAAGACTAATATTCTTAAACCCTGATTTTTTAGCATTTTCAACCGCTTGAATAATTTGTTTTGAATCATGCCTGCGATTTATTTGTTTTAATAAATTATCATCAAAAGTTTGCGCGCCAAGGCTTATTCGGTTTATTCCAATATCAAAAAGCCTTCTTAAATAATCAAAAGTAAGTCCTTGAGAAGTCTTATCTTTATCATAATGTCCGTCGGGATTAAGTTCTGTTGTTATTTCAGTATCTTTTGAAATATTAAAATGCGCAATAAGTTTTGAAAAATCGTCAACTTCAAGTATTGATGGGGTACCTCCGCCAAAATATAACGTGTTTAAAATTTCTCCGTTATAATATGTGTTTATTTCTTGTTCTAAATTTTTTAGATAATCTTTTTTCAATTCAAGTTTGTCAAAAGAAATAAACGAACAATAATGGCATTTTGATTTACAAAAAGGTATGTGTATATATGCGCTTTTTACCATAAAAAACATTATATAAGATTTCTCAAATTTAGTCTAATTGTGACAATTGACCTATAACAAAAAAGAAAGTCTCATCAAATTTGATAAGACTTATAAATATACATTTACCCCACTCATATTTTAGCATGACAAAAATCAAAAGTCAAGCCATAATCGTTGTATTCTCATGCAATTGAAATTTTTAAAACAAAATTTTATTGTTGAACACTTTTGAATTTTGATGTAAAATGTTACTATGAGAAGGTTTGCTCTATATATTATTTTAAGTGTATTAATTTGTTTACCCTGTTATTCGTTTGAAACCAAATTAACAGACAACGGGGCAAAAACCGTGTTTGTTTATCATATACCGGAAGAAGAACCGCCAGAACAGAAACAGGAACAGGAAGAAGTTGAAGATATTATTTCTGATGATATAACTGCTGACACTTCAAGAGAAGTTGAAATTCTTGATAATGATAATTATGAAATAAGCGATATGTATAATACCGTATTGCAAGGTTATGCGGAATATAATGATATAGATGAAGCTGACGGTATCGTTTTGGAAGATTTCAACGCATTATCTTTGAACATAAAACAACCAATAAGGGTCGGTACCAAAAAATACACAGCACTAACCCCTACTCAATCACTATTTGCGTCAGATAAATTTTCCAAATATACAGGCTCTGAATATAGCATAGCTCCCGTGTCCACAAAAAATTCACGCACTTTAGACAGTTCATACGGGAAATTCAGCGCAGGAACTTTGTATAATCAAGGTATAGACACAGGAGAACTGGAACAATCTTCCGGAGTATTTTCTAAATATAAATATAAAAAATTCTCTGTTACAACATCTTATTTAAAAACAGTCAATTCTACAAATAACACTTATAATGATAATTTCTATATAGCTCCGGAATTAGAATTAAATCAATATTTTTCATTAAAAGAAATATTATCGGCAGATACGGTAAAAAGACGTAAAAAAGCAGAATTGGTACTTTCAATAAACCCTTTTGGCAACAAAGATACAGACAGATTACGCTTTGAATTGGGAGCAAGCCAAACTTATGATGATAATAACAATTTATTCAAAAGCCAATTCAAGTTTTCAACAAATTTCAAATTGTAAATTAATTTTGTAATTATTATAAATTTTGTCTATAATGATATGGGGGTATATTTGCCGATATGAGCAAGAAAAAGACCGATAACAGAAATATGACGGATGCTGAAAAAAAGAAAAGCCGTAAAACAGGATTTTATTATTCTTTTTTAACGGTTGTTCTTGTTTTTTGCTTTTTACAAATCGGATACGGTGCTATATTAAATATTTCTAAAATCGTTTCATATCAAAGCAAAATGCACACATTAGAAAAGGTTTTAGAACAAACGAAATTAAGAAATGAAGACCTTAAAGCCGAAAGAAAAATGATAACTTCAGATAACAGTTTGGAAGGGATTGCCCGCAATAATTTGAAAATGGCAGGAAAGGACGAAGTTCTTATAATAATAAATAAAAAAGTAGAAAAACCGGCAAAGAAAAAGACCGGATTTAAAGGGTTTAATTTTGATTTTCTAAAACGCAGACATGAAGAAGATGTCAAACCATTGGATCAACAACCGTATATTCCGCAAGAATTTGATGAGGAGTAATAATAAGTGGAAAATAATGAATCTATCGAATATATAAAACAAGCATTTGAATTAAAGGAGCAAAAATACTACAAACCTGCAATCGAAATGCTATATAAAGCTTTAGAAATAGAAAATGATAATCCTGAAATTTTATATCAAACAGGCGAATTATATTTTTTGTTGAATGACTATGAAAGAGCTTTAAAGTATCTTGAAAAAGTTCAAAATATTGTCGCAGACCATGAACAAAGTCTAAAACTTGAACGGACAATAAAACAACGTCAAGGCGATTTAAACAGAGCTCTTGAAATTTCTCAAAAACTTTATCAAAAAAATAATAATAAAGAGAATTTATATGAATTGATAAATATTCTTCTTCAATTGAAATTATTTTCGGAAATTGAAGAATACCAAAACAGCGAATATTTTGACGATGAAATAAAAACAAAATGCGCAGATATATTATATTCAAACGGCGAGTTTGACAAATCACGAGAATTACTTAATCAATGCAATCCAAATAATGAAGATGTTTTATTACTTGAAGGCAAAATTAAGTATGATAGCAAAGATTTTGACGGCGCAAAAGAAATTTTTAACCGCTTGAGTTCAAATACTCAAAATCCCGAAATTCTCAACTTTTTAGGCCTATTTGAACTTGATAATATGAATTTTACTCAAAGTATTGCATATTTTTCAAAAGCCTCAAACATTGACAATAATAATTCAAAATATTTTTACAATTTAGGTAACGCATATTTCTACAACGGCTGGTTTAAAGAAGCAAAAAAGGCTTATTCAAAAGCATTATATTTAGCGCCTGACAATTGGGATTACCGATATTCGCTTGCATACTTATATTACGATACTAAAGATTATGTAAAAGCCAAAAAGGAAACGAGTGCGATACTTGAATCCAATCCAAATCACAGTCAAAGTCTTGTATTAAAAGCATTACTGCTTGCGCAGGAAAAAGATTATTTAGGTGCAAAACAAATTCTGGAAAATAATATTATTAATGGACAAGATGACGATTTTACAAAAATGTCTTTATCTAAAATTTGTACGGAATTAGGAATTTTTGACAGAGCGGAAGCTTTGATATCAGAGATTTTAGAGAACAATCCCGATAATTTGAACTATATGACAGAATTGGCAGAAATTTATATCAAAGAAAAGAATTATGATAAAGCGTTGGAGATGGTAAAAAATATTCTTAATCTAAATCCGAATTATATTGCAGGACATATTTTAGGTGCAAAATCCGCATACCTAAAACAAGATTACGAATTAACAAAAGAATATGCGCAAGAAGCATTATCCCTTGATATAAATTGCGCTCAAGGATATTATTATTTGGCACTGTCCAGAAAATCAACAGACGATATCGAAGAAGCAATCGAATGTATGAAACGCGCAATACTTTATGATTTGAATAATCCGAAATACTACGCCAAAATGAGCGAATTTTATCAGGAACAAAAGGATTATAAAACCGCACTCGAATATCTTTCAGAAGCTTCATCACTTGATAACACAAATGAATACAAATACAAATATTCGGAATTGGTAAAACTAAATCATAAAAAATAAAAAATTAATTTGCCTTTAGCAAAAACATCAATATAATACATGTTATCAGACATCAAACGAGGAGAGTTGGAAAAAATATGAAGAAAAAACAATTATTTACACTACTAATAGCAGGCATGTTATTATTGAGCGGAAATGTTTTTGCACAAGATACAGACATAACTGATGATATTATCCCAAAACAATACCCTAAAAAATATACTCCTGCATATATGAAACAAATTACCCCTGCATATAAATGCGTAGGAAATGATGAAATATTCTATGTCGCTTTGGATATGTTAAAAGATACAACAGGTCTTTTCTCAAGAAATGCTATTTTAGGCAATAATTTGTCACAAAAACCTGTCAAAATTGAATTTAGAGATTTGGGACAAATTAATCAAGATTATGCAACATTTGATGCATTGGGTTGGAAAAAAGGTAAAAGACTTTATATATATATCAACAATAAACATAAAGACGCACCGGCAGGTGCTTTAGCCGCATTACTGGCCCATGAGGCACTTCATCAGGATGAGTTCAATTCTTTGGCTGAAGAAACTTATGCTTGGACAATGGAAGCAACCGTTTGGGAAGAAATTTTAAGACTTTATCCTGAAAGCGACGATAAATCGTCATCACTTGTCAAACGCGAAAATACCTTGAAAAAATTACTGGAAAAAGGTAATCATACCAACACATATATTAAAAAATCAGTAATGCAAAATTCCGGTTATAAAAATTTGCCATCCTATTCTCCCGGGTTTGAAACTTTGTAAAATTTAATCAATTCCCTGCTAAATAAACCCATTTGGTATACAAGGTGAGGAAGAAATTTATATATTATTGGCATAACCGGTTTGGCTTATAATGTTTGGCAAAATCATCTTGAGATTTTGCAAATTTACAGAACTGTAGGGTGCGTTTATACGCACCAAAATGTTAGCGAGTAGGGTAGACTTCAGTCTACCACTATTATTGGAAAGTAAGCGACCGGTGAGAGTAAATAATGAGTAAATATGAGTAAATCGGTTTTTGGGGTAAAGTTGTGCTTCCGACCTTTTGTAATTAACTGAAAACCCGACAGGGTTTAGATCCTGAAACAAGTTCAGGATGACATTTTAAGATAATTTTCAACTTAAAACGGACATAAAACCTACAGCTGACTTGGTATTTTATTTCCAACAGAAATAAAATACATTTCAAGTCCCTTGCCCGATTATACAAAATAAAAAACCCGACAAATATCTGTCAGGTTCTTAATTGGGCGATGCGGTGCTTGAGTTGTTATGCGAGAGTGGGATACTCGAGCATTTACAAATCAAGTATGCGGATTTATCCGCTGACTTGGTATTTTATTTCCAACAGAAATAAAATACATTTCAAGTCCCTTGCCCGATTATACAAAATAAAAAACCCGACAAATATCTGTCAGGTTCTTAATTGGGCGATGCGGGACTTGAACCCACGACCCCCACAATGTCGATGTGATGCGCTACCAACTGCGCCAATCGCCCAAATATTTATTCAATTTTTGCGCCTCAACCGAAACGCTTTGCTTTTTCAGGGATGCGCTACCCCTCTCACAAAAACGATACTTAATCGTTTTTGTTTTCAGTTTTTGCTTTATCTCGGACAAGTCACTCATATTGCTATCGCAGTTATTCGCTATTGTCCTCACATATTCGAGTTCGTTCGCTATCGCTCAACTCCACTCTACGCAAAAACCTCTCGGCAGAGTGCCAATCGCCCAAATATTTATTCAATTTTCAAAGCACTAAAAAAAGGCGACACCCAGATTCGAACTGGGGGATAAAAGCTTTGCAGGCTTCTGCCTTACCACTTGGCCATGTCGCCTTAATTCGTATAACTAATATACGAAATACAAACTCCATTGTCAAGATTTCATTACTTCGTTGTTAATATCATTTTATTCATAATATCTTGCGCCATCTTTAATTGGACATCATTACGCGCTTCTATATCATCATCGGTAAAATCTATTTCAACATCAGGAGTAATCCCTTTTTTATTAATATCTTTCCCTGAAGGTGTCAGATATTTGGCAATAGTTAAATTCAAACCTGTTCTGTTTGGCATCGGAATTATCTTTTGAACCATACCTTTGCCATAGGTCTTTGTGCCGACAAGTTTTGCTTTGTGATAATCTTTCATTGCTCCTGAAAAAATTTCACTTGCACTCGCACTGGCTTCATCTACAAGAATTACTATTGGTTTATCAATATTAACATTCGTTTCCTGCGCGGTTATGTCATAGCGATAATCATGACGCCCTACAATACTGACCAATCGGCCTTTATTTATAAACAAATTCGAAATAAATACAGCATTTGCTAACAATCCGCCGGTATTTCCACGCAAATCTATGATTAATCCTTTTGATTTGTCTGTGTTTTCGAGTGCTTCTAAAAATTCATTAGGAGTTGATGCACTTATAAAACTCAAAATTTGTATATATCCTATTTCTTTATCATTACGACTTTTTACCGTCTTTATTGTTATTTCTTTTCTTATTATTTGTTTTTTAATTTTTTCTTTATTTCTTACAATTTCTAAAGTTACAAGCGTATTGACAGGACCTTTAACAAGATTAGACACCTCTGCTAACGACATCCCGCTAACTTTTTCACCGTTTACGGAAATAACAATATCTCCGGCTCTCAAATCAGCAAATTGCGCAGGAGTATCATCAATTACACTCAAAATTTTTATTTTTCCCGAATCATTTATAATATTAACTCCAATCCCTGAAATTTTTGAAGTAATAGTATTATTCTGTTTTGCAAATTCTTCTTTTGTCATAAAACGTGAGTATGGGTCATTCAAACTAGCAAGCATAGTATCTGTTGCAACTTTTACATCATCAGCCGTTTTAATTTTGTTTTGATATCTGTTTTTCCATTTGCTCCAATGTTGATGATTCATGCCTGAATCATAATATTCGTTTTTTATAATATGCCAATTCTTTTCAAACAAACGTTGCGGTGAAATTTGACGAGTGTCAACAGTTGTAGTATTTTCGCTCAACATCGGGTTGTGATTGGTCACATAAAATCTGTACCCGCCGTAAGAAATTGCACCAAAAACACCTAAAATTATTAAAGCTTTGTAAAGTCTTCTCATACCATAATTTAACAACAACGAATTTTTATAATCAATATACTTTTTGCTTAAAACTGATATTTATTAAAAAATGTTTAATAATAATATTTAAAAAAGTGAAAATATTCGATAATGAACACACAGAGAATTTTATCCGACTAAAAATCATATTGACTTGCTAAAAATGTTTCCATTTCCGATGCCGCAGATACATGCGCCTGGTCGCCATGAACAAATCCACACAGTGCGAGCGGCCACAGGAAAAATAGACTTACAATTCCACAAGCTTTTGGCCAAGTCTTATCTTCACCATACAAGTTTCTTGAAAACAATATTTTATGTTTTTGACCATGCACATCATAAGCATAGCCGTTTGATATCAACATCCTGCCGCCTTTACCCCAACAGCGAGCTTTTTCTATGTCTTCTACATGTAATTCAGCTCTGTCGCCTGCTTTAAATACAACAACACCGTCAATTTTTACATCCTCGGTAATATAACAGGGTACAGTACTTACATTCCGATCTTTTGATGTAACGGTGTTTACAGGCGAAATAAGAATACTTGTGTTTGCCGGAACGTTAAGTGCAAAAACTGGTGTATATATAGATATAAATGCGAATAAACAAAAAATACTTATAAACTTCTTAATCATCTCCTAGTCCCATTTTCTATGATTGTATAATAATTTTTTACTTAAGTCAATTTTGCTATAATAT
>OMVC01000177.1 GCA_900314375.1 uncultured bacterium | reverse complement strand
ATGCATTACGGAAATTTTGGCAGGGATTACTGTTGAGCCCTTTATATAATTAGGGATTCTTATTGTTGCTTTCTCGTTTTCATTAAAATTCAAATTCCCTATAGTCAAGACCTTTTGCTTGTTATAATCAAAGCTGTATGCAAAGACATTCGGATTTTTTATTTTTATCGGGGTAAATACTCCGTTGTTTAAAATCGGTAAAATTCTTTGCTTTAAATCATTTGCCATTACAAATTCGTGTTTGAGATTTTGGTATTTTCCTTCGGGTTTGCGAGATAAATTAAATATATCTATTTTACCTCTGTGTGTAAAATAAATATCATCATCTGTGTTGGTCAATTTTGCGTGGTGATTTCCCATTTTATACAAATAATCATCTCCCGTTTGAAATCCGTCAACAAAATACGAATTAACAGGCAGCGTTGCATTTAACCATATCATCATATTACTAAGGGCTTCCCCTTTTAAAATTATCGGGCTGACTTCATCGTGAGTTGTAAAGCTGCCTATAACGCTTTTCGATTGAGCAAATTTTTTAGTTTCGCCAAGAGTGAATGCAATTTGATTATATAAATCTTTTGCCTCTTTCCAATCTTTTAAGTCAAAAAATGAACCGTAATATCCGTCGAATCCTGCTTCTAACAGTTTATTGTACGGAGTAAATACAGCATAAGGCGATATTGCATCGTGCCAATTTTCGGAAGATTCGGCAAGCCACATAAATTCGGGGTCTTTTTTTCTTGAATATTCAATTAATTCTTTCCAAAACAGTGCAGTTTTTGAATGAGCAACATCAGCCCTTATCCCGTCAACTCCAAGTGATATCATAAATTTTACAAAACTTTTATATAAAGCATAAGCATTTGTGTCAACTTTTTCTTCGGTACCTGTTGCAAGTAACCTTACATCCGTCCAGTCAGAAGGTAAAACAGGCTCTCCGTTTGTATTTTGTACGAATAAATCAGGTCTCTGCAGAAATAAATCATAAGAGCCGCAGGCAGGAACATCTACAATAACACGAATATTGCGTTTATGAGCTTCTTCAATAAATTTTTTAGCTTGCTGTTCAAGCGTTAAATCTGAATTTTTATCATACATATCGGAATTTAATGATGAAAAATCCGCTGTTGAATATAGGCTTCCCGCAGTTCCAAGAGCTTTTAATTTCCCTGTCGGAGTAATCGGCAGGACATGTAAGGTATTTACTCCTAACCGTTTCATTTCGTCAAGTCTTTCAATAGCGTTTAAAAAAGTTCCGCGAATTTCTCCTTTTTCTTCCTGTATAAACCCGTCGCCGTCTATATCTTTTGAGTTCATCGAACGAATATTGACTTCCATTATAACTGTTTCGTTATTTAAAAATTTTGTGCGCAGATCGTTTTTCCAAACAACATTATCATCCGCATAAACAGCAGATGATAATATTAATGATATGAAAATCAATAAGATTTTTTTCATTTAATCACGCTTTACTTTTCAATCGGAATTATTAAAACCTGTCCGATACTGATATGATCAAGATTTGTTAAATTGTTTGCTTTCATTATGGCTTCCGCTCTTTCAGGAGTATATGCCCCATAATATTTTTTTATAATGCCTTCAACGGTATCACCGTCTTGTATAGTATATTTTTTAGTTTGAGCATAATCATATGTTGCGGTATCGGTATTTTCCGTTTCGGAAGTTTGGTTTTGAACTTCTGTTTCTTCATTTACGGTTGTTTGTTCTTGGTTTTGAATTT
This sequence comes from uncultured bacterium, assembly GCA_900314375.1. Classification (GTDB taxonomy): domain Bacteria; phylum Cyanobacteriota; class Vampirovibrionia; order Gastranaerophilales; family Gastranaerophilaceae; genus Zag111. The sequence continues at coordinate 2,944 of OMVC01000177.1, read as the reverse complement.
CGCTTATATCTTCGCTCATTTGAACACTTTCAACCGATTTTGAAGAATTTCCGAAATTGATTAAAATTTGCTTTGAATTAACTATATTGCCTGTTTTGTTGGCAGAATAAACCAAAAAAGTTGAAACGATTAGGAAAGCTGCGAATAAGCCTAATAAAAACCCGCCGACGATTTGCATCCAAGGGGAATTCGTATTAAACTGTGTGCTTTTGAAGGTCTGCCATAATAAATCTATTTCTTGCGATTTAGTATTACGCGGTTCAGGTTTTGGTGTTGCTTCCGGTCTTAAATATTCGTTCGGAGCATTATTTTCTTCATTTTCTATATGTGCGTAATCGACAAATTCTTCTCCTGAAAGCTGTTCAATCACATTCATAGATTCTTTTGAAAGTGCCGATCTTCTTATCGTAGAACTTTTCATCTTATAAATACCTCACTACCCAATTCATTGTATACTAATACAGTAACACGAAAAAAGCCATTGTTCAAGCTTTATACCAAACTTTTTACAAATGAGCAATATAATTTATCCTATACGCGATATAATAAGTCGTAAAAGATTTTTCGCAAATTCACTAACGGGTACTTGGTATTCTAATTCGGAAAATTGCGGGTCTATAATTGATACAGTGCCGTTTTCTTTATCATATGATTTGACATGTCTTGCATGTCCTGTGTTTTTGCCTGTTCCAAACCCTTCATTAATTATATATTTTGGATTGTTTGCATATTCTTCAAGTATATTTTGAACTTGTTCGCGATTTTTATCGTTAATATAAATTTGATTTGTTGTGGCTTTATAATTTATCACGGGTTGAAATTCTCGCATAACATCAGCCGGTTGTCCGCCGCGAATTCTTCTGTTAAGAAATTCTAAATCGGTTGTCTGTTGCGGATTTTGGGAAATTGATATTTTGTCACCTTTCCTAAATGCGCAACGCGAGTACGCCTGTTCCAACATCTGGATATGCTTTGCTCCATCCGCGGTGTAACCGTATTCTGTATTTGTTGAAATTTCACCTTTCGGAAATTTTATTACACCGCCATATTCTTTGTATGCGGGTATTGTTACTAAAATATCGTCCCCTTTTTGTTCAAAAAGTTTATAATACGCCCCTCTTGTTTTCGGATTTTCATATAAACTGTTTAGCGGGGCGATAAAATAACAATTATCAATTGCCTGATGAGTTGAAAACCTGTCAACTAACGGGAATAACTCATTAAATTTTTCTTCTGTCATATTCCAAGGCTCAAGTTTACCGTTGTTATTAATATACATTTTGCCTTGTACAGAAATAACATCCCCGCTTTGCGTCTTTTTTATAATATCTTTCGTTGTTTCAAAGTATTTAATAAGGCTTTCACCTTTTGAAAGTTTTTGCGCATCTTCGATTATTTCTCTGCGGAATTTTGTTAAATTTTGATGCCCGAATGATGACAAAATCCTTGGATTAATTTTACCTTGAGATGCTAAATCTATAATATGATTATCTTCAAGATATTTATACAATTCAGGATTATCAATCTTTAACTTTGCTATTCTTCCTGCGTGATACTCCCCTTCCGCTGTATTTCCAAAGATTTTTGATAAACGCATATATGTTTCATTATAAATAGTATCAATTTGTCCCCAATTTTTAGGGTCTTTAAATATTTTATTATTACTTAAATAAATTTTCGTTTGGATTTCAGATGTGATTTTCCAATCCTTTGGTATTATGTGCTTTGCATAATCTATATTGTGTGTTGATATATTTTCAGACAAATCAAATAATATACTTGCTCCGTCTTTTTGTTTAGATATATTTTCAAATGCTTCTTTGGCAAAAGTGACATCTCCGTTGGTGTAATGTATCAGATTGTTGAAATTCTTCAAACTCCAAGGGCTCGGGTTCGCTTCTTCAAATTTTAAAAAGTATTCAAATAATTCATCAGTAACGCACAAATTCCCTGCTTTATTTTCAAACATTTCAATATATTGTTTCATCATATACGGATTTAGATTTTTTAATTTTAGGACTCTTTCAACAATTTCTTTAGGCGCATTCAAGGCATAATCCAAATTTGATAAATTATTATAGTTAAAATAATCTTTTGGTGGAAATTTGGATAATAATCTATTTACTAATTCAGGGTTTTCTGCCCTTTCAAAAGCGGTTAAATATCTTTCAAGGTTTTGCGGATTTCTTTTAATATCGGCTTTTGCAAAATTTATGTATTCGGTAATAAAATTTGTATTTATTCCTTGTTTATTTAACCTGTCTTGAGCGGTTTTTGTTATATTTTCAAGAAGTTTATCTATATAATTGTCCTCTAAAACTTCTTGAGTTTTAGCTTTTGCGATATATGAAGGATTCAAATTCCCTTGTGCTATTTCCTGTATGGTTTTCGAGGCTTGCAGTTTTTGATAATTTTGCGGGGTAAGCATTCTGCACGCTGACATTTCAAAAAGGAATTTCATTGCATCTTGTTTGGATGTCCAAAACATATTTTTAAAAGCATTATGAACTATCGTTCTATTCGTATTATATGTGCATATATTTTTAGGGGAACACAGTATCATTTTTGCAAGTTTTTCATTTGGACAGTATAAAAGGACTTCATTTATAAATGAATCGTAATTTTCAAGCAAAACTTTTGCTTTTTCTTCAGTACCGTATTGCAATTTTATTTGTCCGTAAAGATTTTTGCGGTATTTTTCTATAGCTTCAATTGTTTCTCTGGTGTAATTATGAGCATAAGCTTCTTTTGGAAGTTTTGATATCAAATCACCGGTTTTTTCAAAAGCAGGTAAAACTTTTGACGCAACAGAAGTTGTGCCTTTTGGAACCGTAGCACCTCTAATAGTACCCTTTACAACTTTTGATACAATTTTTTCTATTCCCATATATTTTCTTATTTCCCCTATAAACATATAAAGTATTTTTTTTTTTCATAAATTGCC
>OMVC01000039.1 GCA_900314375.1 uncultured bacterium | reverse complement strand
ACTTGAAGTGCCGCACCTAATTCAGCAACAGCCGGCACACCTCTCATACCGAGCATACTTGCACCTGCGGTCAAACTTGGGAATGCGGCAGACATATCTTTTAATTCAAATCTGCCCTCTTTTCCTGCTTGAGCAAGCATATCCATTGTTTTACCCAAGTCATTTACATTAACTTTTAAGTTATCAGTAACGGAGAATGCAGTTTTAGAAATATCAACTATTTCTGCTTGTGCCGCCGTTGCGGTTCGACCGATTACATTCATATAGTCAAGTGCCGCTGTCGGATCAATACCTGATGCAACTAAAACATTCAAACCTTCAGCAATTTCACCACGACTTTGGTTTGTATATCTTGAAATTGAGCCAAGTCGCTCATCCATTTCCTTTAATTGTTCAGCAGATAGTTGACCGACATTCCCCAATTCTCTTAATTGATGTTCCAACGCAATCGCTTCCGGGATCGCTTCCGTTATTCCGAGTTTATATGCAAGACCAGTTCCAATCGCAGTTAGTCCTGCACCAACCTTTGTCATATTTTGACCGAGCTTATCTAAACGTTCAGATGTTTGATTAATTTTCCTTTGAAGTTTATCAAACTCTGTTTCTGACTTTGAAACAGCATCACGAATAACCCTCGACATTTTGTCGATGGCTACAAGAGTTAATGATACTTTCATCATAGTGTCGAGCATTGTTCCTCTAACTCCGTATTTTGATTATTCGTGTACTTAATTGCCTCTTTGCACCAATATGATATTTGTGGGATGGACATTTTTCCGATTTCTGAATATTGCCAACCTGTGATTTTGCATAAATGAATTATTGACTGAGAATCAGGCAAAACATCTATGCAATTATTTGTTCGAGGGGTTTTTGAGTTTCTTCCTTTACCTCTGTGGCTTTCGCCTCCGTAAACTTTCCCGATATTTCTGCCTGAAGAGCGATTACATCTTCCAAGTCAAGTTCTAAAATATCTTCGTAAACTAACTTTTGACCGTCTATTTCAGCAAGTTCAGCAATTAAAGCATAAGGAATCTCTTCAGATGTCTTTGCTTTTTGTTGAGCTTGCAGGAGGTCAAATCCTCTTCCTTTTTTCAATGTTGCAATTTTTCCTGATGGTAAATTAATTTTTTTTGTCATTTTTTATCTCCTCTTAAATTTTTGTATTCAAGTTTGGTTTTTATGTTGTTCAAAAAGTGTTCAACAGGCTCGTAATTAAATTTTTATGGTCGGGGGAATATAAAGTTACCATGTAGATATTTTTAAGAGCCTCTAAAACGATTCTATGAGTTTTAAGGTTTCATATCTTTTTCGAGTTGTTATATCAATCGGGGTGTAAGGTGTGCCACAGGCAATTAAAGCCAATGCTAATGCCCAAAATCTGTCGGCGTGTCCGTTTACTTCGGAGGTCTCTGCATCAAAACGAATGTTGCCGGCTTTGGTAGTAATCTTTTGAATTGAGTGCAAATCTTCTCGGATATCGTGTTCCGCAGGAATGACCACTTGCTTATCTTCAAAGTTGGTGCGGAGGTTGTATGCCATTTCCTCTTTGGATTTATTTGTAAACATAACCGCTTCCACACGATATTGCCCAAAATCTCTGACTGCTTGTTCTGCTAATTGCATACCGATTCCCGTACTATCTATGCAACACCTTCTTAATTTCGGATGTTTCAGAATTTCTGAAATTATCTCGTATTGGATATGGAACGGAGTCTTTTCAAGAACTTTAACTTTTCTTGTGTATTTATTGTTTTCAAACCTTTCAATACACCATATAACCGTTAAGTCTTTTCTTCTTCCGATGTCTATTCCGACATATAAATCGCCTTTTATTTCATCAAGCGATTTTAAGACATCGGTTGATTCACAAGTTGAAATCAAATCATACGGTAGAAATGCACAAGCCTCGTCAATTGCAATACAGCAGTATTCTTGAAACCAAGTATAGTCATCAAAACAATCTCTGCATTGTTCATCTAACCATGCCTGTCTTTCCTCTTGAGTCGTTGCTCTTCCGTAGATTTTATCAACCAATCCTTCATCAACTGCAAGTTGGATCGGGACTTTGTGATGACTCCAATTCAATTTTCCTTTTAGGACTTGATCGATGAATTTATAATATAAGCAATTCTGCCCGTTGTGCGTTGAGAGTATGCGGAGCGGATAACCCCAAGTAATACATGGTCGTGCCGCTTTCCATAACTCCATAGGTGATTTGTGAAAGGCGAATTCATCAAGTACAACTTTTCCACCTTTTGAACGGAATCCTTTAGGGTTTGAAGAAAGTGCGTGAATTTTTGTACCATTGTTAAACTCAATTACAAATGCCTTTATATCTTTATCGTTGTCGATTATGACTTCACCTAATGATTTTGCCGCTACATTGAAAAGTTTTGTCCATTGTTCGCAATAATCAATGTATTCTCGTGCGGCAGATTCATCCGCAGAAGAAAACCAAACGGCAGGAACTCGCTTATAAACACAGTCCCTTACATCTTCATAACTTTGTACATATGTCGCTCCTATTCTTCGGGATTTTTCCCAAATTTTTACTTTTGATTTATCGTTCAGCCATCTCAATTGATATGGCAGAAAAAATGATTTACTGTTGTTGTTCTTCATCTTCAGTTTCTGTTTCAGGCGGTATTCCTAAAATTTCCTGTTCAATTTTTGCAATTACATCAGCGGTTAAACCTTTTTTAACGGGTTTTGCCTTACTCATTGCAATAACATCTTCATAACTTTTAACTTTGCCAAACATCGGGAGTAAACGACAGAATGCATAAAATCTTCCGGGATCTACTTTTTCGCCAGACTCCATATCAATGGTTATGTCTTTCATAATTTTTCGTGCAAATTCGTATAATTCCTCGTGAAAAGCAGTTTTTGACTGCGTATATTGCCGTCTTCTCGTATCCCAATCAAACTGTTCTTTCCAATTCATAACTGTTTTTCGATTAAGGTTCAGTTCTCTTGCGATAGTATCAATGTTTTTTAATTTGTAGACATAAAGATGCTCGGCATCATTTATTAAATAATCTTTGTTATTCAAGTTCTGACTCCAAGTTTTTTATTTTAGTTTCAAGTGCTTTCATTTCAGACTGCACCTCGTTTAATCTTTTAATTGTGACGAGTGCTTTTTCTGTATCAAGTTTAGAAATCTCTTCATACGGATTAAGAAGAGAGCGAATTAGAATAACCAAGCCGGAGCCTTCAGTATCTAAAGTACGGTAGGTCTTTTTAGATTCAGCAAGCATTCCTTTGAGTTGAAGTCTTTCGGGATTCATGGGGTCACCTCACGTTTCAAAATCGGACACCATAAGTTGTTGTCGATTTTACTTTCAATTCTTGACAGTAATGCCGCATGGTATTGGTTAGTCTCAAGCAAGTCTTTTAAGATTTCAAAATTATTCTGAATAATCTTTTCAAATGCTTTAACTTGCGACTGGTGATATATATACCAAATCGCAAAAATGAGAGCCGGAAAGCCGACATTCTCAATAAATGGTGATAGTTCTTGTAAAAATTCCATATAACTCCTTTTTTTAATTGGAAAGAAAAGGGGCTGCGAAACCGTAATAGTACGGCTCGCAACCAAATAACAAATTAATGTGTTGGGGGGGTATGTATGTCTTTAGTTTAACTTTGCCTTTTGGTTCTTTTCAACAGACAAAGGTTAAGGAAATTTGACAGACAAAAAGTCTTAACTTTTGACCGTTGAAATGGTCATGAATGCAAGTTTATAGTGAGAGTACACAAGTTTTTTTATTACCCCATTAAAAATTAAGAAGGTTTACACATGAAGTATTTTGAAGTTTTCAAAGCCGGCGTTTATCCGCAAGGCAAATTTACCAAAAAGCAAATTGCAGAAATTGCATCAAATTATGATCCAAAGTTCTGCGAAGCTCCGATTACTATCGACCATCAACAGTCCGGCCCTGCATACGGTTGGGTTGAAGATGTAAAAGCAGAGAATGACAAGTTAAAGGTATGTTTTAAAGATGTGCCGGAAGAATTTGAAAAAGAAGTTAACGCAGGGAAATATAAGAAAGTTTCCGTTGAGTTATACAGAAATCTTGAAGGCAAAGGTGCGTATTTAAAAGCAGTTTCATTTTTAGGTGCGGCAATTCCTCAAGTAAAAGGATTGGAAGCAATCAAATTTATGGAAGCTGAATCAGACACCTACGAATTTGAATCAGATGATACTGAAGATGATGCAGATAAATTCTCACAAGAAGATATCGATGCATTGAAAAAACAAATTGATGATTTGGAAGATCAAGTGGCTAAATTTAAACAAAAAGACGAAACACGTCAACAAAAACTTGAAACCATCAAATCGTTAAAAGATAAGATTAATGCTTTAACATCTGAAGTCGCATCATTTAAAGAAAAAGCAGAGGGTAAAGATAAAATTGAACAAGAGTTGAACGAGATTAAAACATCTCTAAAAAATAAAGAGTTCAACGAATTTATTGATGCTCAAATAACAAAGGGAATTCTTGTTCCTGCAAACAAAGACATTGTCCTTTCTGTTTTACAGGAATTAGATAATGTGAAAAAGTTTGGCGAAGATTCACCAGTCATTGATG
>OMVC01000066.1 GCA_900314375.1 uncultured bacterium | reverse complement strand
ATCTAAAAAACTTTATCCCGAAACAAGTATGATACTGTTAACTGCATACGCTGACAAGGAAAACGCAATAAAAACCATCAATGAAATTGGTGTTTATAAATACATTGAAAAACCTTGGGATAATGATGATTTATTAATGAATATTAAAAATGGGATAGAAAGAAGTCATTTGCTTGCCGATTTACGCGACAAGATTGAAAAACTCGAAATTGCACAAGCAGAGTTAAAAAAATATTCCGAAAATTTAGAAGAACTTGTAAAAGAGCGTACAAGAGAATTAGTTTTAGCAAACGACAAATTATCAGGAATAATCAATTATTGTGCTGATGGTATTATAATTATTGATAAGAAAGGCGTTATAGAACAGGTAAATCCGGCTTGTGAAAATATGACGGGGTTATCTGAATTTACAATGCGCGGAATGACCATACAAGAAATCGCTTATACTGATAATCCTGCAATGAATAAAGCTCCAAAATCAGATGTGCAAACTTCAATATTAGGTTTAGCAGAAGAAAAATCAGAATTCATATTAAGAGATTTATATATAAGAAACTCCTTAAGCGGTGAATATATTCCTGCGGAAATAAATTTTGCAGCCTTATCTGACGGAGAGCGCTTTGTAGGTGTAATAAGAAACTTTACAGCACAAAAGGAAGCCGAGAGATTAAGAGATGATTTTATTGCAACGTTAACTCATGATTTGAGAACCCCATTATTAGCTGCAATTCAAACTTTAAATTTCTTTTTAGACGGCTCTTTAGGAAATATTGAAGATAAACAAAAAGTTTTATTAGCTACTATGCTAAAAAGTAACGAAGATTTATTAGGGCTTGTAAATGCTTTGTTAGAAGTTTACAGATTTGAAAGCGGTAAATTAAATCTTTGTAAAACGCCTTTTGATGTAAATGATTTAATAAAGCAGTGTTATACCGAATTAACTCCGCTTGCTCAAAAGAAAGATATTACCGTAAACATTCATGCTCAACTCGATGAAGAATGTTTGATAGATGCCGATAGAGCAGAAATAAAAAGAGTAATTATGAATTTGTGCGGAAACGCGATTAATTATACCGATAAAAATGGGACAATAGATATTTATCCGAAACTTCAAAACGGAGATTTTATATTCTCAGTATCTGATAACGGAAACGGAATTCCAAAAGAGGATATCCCGAATTTGTTTAAACGTTTTTCTCAAGGAACAAGCAAAAAACGTTCAACAGGAACAGGTTTAGGCCTATACTTGTCAAGACAAATAATAGAAGCGCACGGCGGCAAGATTTGGGTTGAGAGTAAGGTAAATAAAGGTAGTGAATTTACATTTTTATTAGCAGACGTATCTGCTGTTTCAAGGGTGAATTAGTATGGAAAAAATAAAAGTTACAATAATCGAAGATCATGAAATGACAAGGATGGGTTTATCCTTTGCATTATCTAATAACGGCGTTGAAGTAATCGGAACAAGTGCCGATGGACAAGAAGGTGTTGAGCAAGCGCTCGAATTAAGACCTAATTTGGTAATAATGGATATCGGAGTCCCAACAATAGATGGGATTGAAGCTACTCGAAAGATAAAAAATTCAAATCCTGATATAAAGGTTCTAATGAATACATCTCGCGATGGCGATAATGATATATTAGATTCATTTGCGGCAGGTGCAGACGGTTATATTACAAAGGGCGCAACTCCGGAGCAAACAATAACTGCAGTTAAGGCCGTCAGTGAAGGGGTAGGCTGGTTAGATCCGGCAATTGCGAGAGTTGTATTATCAAATATCAGGAAAACTTCCGAATCGGAATCTCAAACCGGCGGTATCAATTATAAAAAAGGGAAAAATCTTTACGGCTTAACAGAAAGAGAGATGGAAGTTCTGGCTTTGCTTGTTGAAGGTTTAAATAATCCTCAAATTGCAAAAAAACTTGTCATAACAATAGCAACAACAAAGACCCACGTTCATAATATATTACAAAAATTATATGTTGGTACACGTGCAAAAGCTGTTGCAACAGCAATGAAAGACGGACTTGTTTAAATTAGACTTTATAAAAGACATTATTAAATAATAAATATGAAAAAGTTATTATCAACATTATTGGTTTTATCTATAGGCACAGTATCTTACGGTGCCAAATTTTCAAATCCTTTTGGTAAAAAAGATTTTAAATCACAAGAAATTAAATACCAATATCAAGTTCAAAAAGAGGATTTGCAATATAATCGCGACCACAGATTGATAAATCGCAAACCAACAGGATATATGACGGTTGAAGAATATGAAAAAGCTTCCGAATATAAAGACAAAGCAAAATTAGAATTTGATATTCCAAAGATAGAAACGCCTTCAGATTTTAAATACATACCAAAACCAACATATAAAATAGTAAAATATAACGATCCACCGGGAAAAACTGAATTGGCTTTAGGCAGAAGATTATTCTTAAAACGACAGATTAATGCCCAAGGGGTTGTGTCGCCGGATTTTACAAAGCTTGTTTATCCTGCAATATATTATTATAATGATTCCGGTTCAACGGCTGCAGATATGTTTGTAATACCTTTAGATGAAGGTGATACAAATCTTGCCAAAATCCAAAAGGCAAATGTTGCTAAACGGGATCCTAACCCGATATTATCAACAGAAAAGGCCATTGATAACTACGCTGCTTTTAGGAGTTTAACTCCGATTGATTTTTCTTCTGACGGGTCAAAAGTTTTAGCAAAAGAAAAGTTAGGCTCAAGTGAGGATGGAATTTGGGAAACAAGAATATACACTTATGATTTTAACAATAAAACAAGCTATGATTTAAACTCTGTAAGAGAAGCTGTTATATACTATTGGAAAAATAAAGGCTTGCATTTAATTGCAAAGCGCTGGGATATTTATCCTTTGGGATTTGATGCTTCTAATAATGTAATAGTTCAAGCTTACGGATATACAGGTGAAACTCCGGTATATTTGGGATGCTGGAGTGTAGATTCATTCGGAAATACATCAAGGCTAATTTCATTAAATAATTCATACAAGCCTGTAATAAGCGCAAACGGATACAAGCTGGTTCAAGATGGAGTAGAAACCTATCAGTCTGTTCAGTTGCAGGATAAATTGGATAAGATTCAAGACAAAATTGTTGCGAAACAGAAAAAAGCGCAGGAAAAAGAAGAAGTAAAACAAATTAAAGAAGATTATAAATATCAGTTAAAAGAGCTTCATGCTGAATTTAAAGACGAATATCGTGATAATAAAAAGCTGCAAACCTTTGTCGGTTCAACAGAAGGCACTGATTTGGAAGAAGCGTATAAAAATTATCAGCAACTTCAATTGCAAAAAGATATTCAAAAAACCCAAAAGCAAATAGATAAAACTCAAAATAAGATAGATAAACTTGATGAAAAAATTCAAAAAGTAACTGATTCAACGCAAAATATAATAGATAATACAATCAACCCTCAATCAGGTTCTTCTGCAGAATCAGGAAATGCGACTGATAGTGATGATGATTATGATTCATTTGAAGAAGAATAGATTGTATAGTTTTATATTGAGCCGTAATCTGATGATATAAGTTTAAATTTTTGAAGGTGATTAAGTTTATGTTTAATTCGATATTCTTCTTTTAGAGCTTCTGATTTTGTCGAAAATTCTTTTGCATATACGACTCGCACTGGTTTAAAAGCTTTTGTATATTTTGCACCTTTGCCTATATAGTGCTCTATAAAGCGCTTTTCAACATTATCTGTATATCCGCAGTAAAAAGTATTTTTTTGTGTTAAAAGTATGTATACATAATGTTTTTTGTTCATAATATAGAATTTTATCATATTAGTGTGTAAACTTGATAATTCTTAAAAAATTGTTATAATAGCATTATATGAAAAGAACAAATTTCTTATTACTTTTACTGATAACTCTTATTTCTTTATTTTCAATAAATAGAGCTATAACAGCAGAAGTATCCAATATACAATTAAATATGCGTACATATAGCGGAGTAGATATTCCGGCAGGAGTTGTAATCCCTGTTTTAAATATGCAGGAGATTTCTACAGAAACTTGCCCTGAAGGTTATAAAACAAAATTTGTTTCTACAAATGATTTATATATTGAAGACACAAAAGTTATTCCTGAGAATTCTGAATTTTACGGTTATATAGAAAAAATAAATGAGCCCATAGTAGGGACAAATGCTTCAATGCGTGTAAAAATAACAAAATTAATATTGCCTGACGGTTATGAGTTACCGGTAAAGGCTTATGTGTATACATCTAATGACAATTTGATAGGCGGAGAGCTGACTCCTCCTTCGGAATGGACAAAAATGCCGCATTATCAAACTAAATTTCAAAAAACAGCTTGGAATTATCGTGGTCCGACGCTTCAGATAAGACCCGGAGGTCCTCGTTCTATGGGGGTGCATACAAAAATCAATGCAGGCGAAAGACAACTGATTATTCTCGTTGCTCCGTTAAATATTACTCATACCGTAACAGACTAGCTCTTAATAAATTGACAAAATTTATTACCGTTATACAATATTAACAGTAGTACTATACAGATTTAGGGAGAAAAAATATGCATAAACAATTTGCAATAGCGTTATTAATTGCTTGTTCCTTCGCATTTGGAATAAATCTTCCGTCAGCACATGGGCAAACTCCTAAAAATGCTAATGTAGAGACTTTAAAGGAACGTATTGTTACTGTCCCTGCAGGGTATACTTTTAATGCATATTTTATGACTCCTGTCAGTTCAGCTACTGCATATACAGGTCAAGAGATAACTCTGGCTCTCGGCTCTGATTTATATTACAGAGAACAATTGATAGCCCGTGCAGGAAGCGCAATTACGGGTACTGTTATAGAGGTTTTTAAAGCAAAACATGGAACATTGAATGGTAAATTAACATTAAGATTTACTCATATATTGACTCCTGACGGAACAGATATTCCTATATCCGCTATAATAAAAACTTCTGATAATTCAGGCGTTTTGGTAGGAGATAATGATAAAGATTTAATGAAAAATACTGAGGTTATGACTGTTTCAAGTAAAACTATACAATCGGTTACTTCAGCAAATTCGCTAAACGGAGGCGGTTTTCCGTATATGAATTCTGTCGGTTCGGGTGGCGGATTGTTAAGATCAGTATGGGATAAAGGAACTGAAGTCGATATACCGGTAAATACACAAATTGAACTCATATTAACACAACCTATTACGGTTAATCCTAATTCACAAAATAATGAGTAGATTAGGGAATAATCATAAAAGAAATTTTGAATACAATATAAAACAAGAAGAGTAAAATATTAGGGAATAAAATGTCACTATTAGGGAAATATACGCGAGAAACAAGAGAGCAAATTAATAAAAAACAGCTAAAATATAATGATTATAAAATGCCTGCTGTTACTAAACGTACTCAAGACGGTTCTATATCTTTGAAAAAAGGGATTGTAATATCTACGATTTTGCATCCTTCTGTAATGGCAATATTATGGCTAATAATTACTGTATTGGCGCTTTTTGGCATACACTTGGCATTGTTTGATAAGCCAAAGCCAAAGGTTAATGATATTGAATTTGTATTGGTAGATAAAGAGGAAACACCTTTAGATAAAAATACAAAATATCGTGCAGACAGAAATTCAAGAACAGGCGGAATAAATAATCCGAAATTGCCTGTATCAATGCCTTCGCAAGCACCTTCAAGACCTTCTGCAAAACCTGCCGGCGGTGGAGCTGCGCCAAAATCTCCCGCTAAAAGTTTAGCTCAAAGAGTTGCGCAAGCGGTATCTCCCCAAAAATCGCAGCCTCAAAAGGCTCAAACAACTACACAAAAAAATGTTACGCCTTCACCGACAGTTACCGAAGCTATACCAAAGCCTCATGCGGCAAAACCGCAACCGCCTACTGCAAGACCGTCAGTTAGGCCTCCGGCTACGCCAAAAGCGGTTCAAAAGCCTTCAGGTACACCATTCAAAGTTCCTGTCCCTTCAGGCGGTACAACAACAGGACAATATGCAACAGGTCCTATAAGCGGTTCCGGAACTTCTAAAAACGGAGGGTCATCAGGTTCAGGTACTTATTCGCCAAATCCTTCACTTGCTCCAATCGGTAACGGTTCAGGTACTGGCTCTAAAACATCAAAAGGAACAGGCTCGGGTTCAGGAACCGGTACAGGTTCAGGTCGCGGCGGCTCAGGTAGCGGTGGCGGTAATCCGGGGGGCGGAGGCGGACGTCCCGGTATAGATGCCATAAAAGAACCTGATTTTGGACCTTACATGAGAGAATTACAACGCCGAATCAAAATGAACTGGGATCCGCCGAAAGGTAACGAAAGTAAACGTGTTGTTCTTTTATTCAAGATAGCTAAAGACGGCAGACTGTTGTCTTGCAGTGTATTCAAATCTTCAGGTTTGCAAAATGCTGATGCGGCTGCTTTAAACGCAGTAAAACTTGCAGCACCATTCAGGCCGTTGCCGCCTGAATATAAAGGACAAAATATAGATATTCAATTTACGTTTGATTATAATGTATTTGGTGCAACAAAATATTAATAATACAAGAAAGAGGATAAAATTATGGAATTACTAATCGAATCAATTAAAATGGACTGGCCGGTATTATTGCCGATATTAATCTGCTCAATATTGGTTGTAGGTGTAGTTATCAGCAAGTGGTCTTTTTACAAAAGAAACCAAAGAGATATTGCAGTTTATATGAGAGAATTAGACAGAGCATTAGATAACAATGACTTGAGAGCAGCGCAAGACACTGCAATAAATTGTGGCGGCGTAATAGGTGAAGTTATCGAAGAAGCTGTTAGAATCTTTTCAGAACAAAAGAAAGGTTTTTCTCGTTCTTTTGATATTTCATCCACATTGGCGACCAGAAAATTGGAATCAAACTTAACGATATTGGGTACAATTGGTGGTGTAGCTCCGTTTTTAGGTTTGTTTGGTACGGTTGTTCGTATCCTATTAACATTTAACATTTTGGCAGATGCAGGCAATCAAGCTGCCACTGTTGCATCTGGTATCGGTTCTGCATTGATTGCTACCGCATTTGGTTTAGGTGTTGCGATTGTTGCAGTTATATTTTTTAATTTGTTCCAATCTGTTGTTAAACATTTTGAAAATGATTTCAACTTAATTAAATTGTTATTCTTAAATTATGTTGATTCTGAAGGGCCTGCGCCTCAACAGAACAAATATTCTTCAGCATCATCAAGAGTAAACTTATAAGCGGGTAATAATTATGGCATTTGGCAGTGAAAAACAAGGTAAAATATTTTCGGAAATAAATATCACTCCGTTAACAGACATTTTCTTGGTACTGTTGATTATTATGATGGTTGTTGCGCCTTCTTTTCAATCAAATGATACAGCGGTTGATGTCCCTGTTATTAATAACGGTGTAAATATTGAAGAAGCGAAAATTACGGTATCTGTCACAAAAGACGGGGCAATGTATTTGAATGGCGCACCGATTGAAGCTTCTGCTTTGACTGAAAAATTAATCGCCGCAAAACTTCCTGATGTTGAAAATCAAGAAGTCGTAGTAAAGGCTGATAAGAATATCAAGAGTGAAAAAATAATGGATATAATGGACGCGGCACAAAATGCAGAATATAAGAAGCTGATTGTTGCCGGTGAACCGTTAAACAAAAAAGAGCAGAAGGAATTAAAAGAAAATGCTCAAAGGCAGACTGTTGATATACCATCGGAGGATGAATAATAATGAGAAAAACATTTAATGAAATTAATATTACACCTTTGACGGATATATTTTTAGTATTGCTGATTATAATGATGGTAGTTGCTCCGTTATTGGATCAACAGGGAATCAGTTTGAGTGTTCCTGAAAATGTTGAAGCTGAAAAAATAGAAAAAGAGCCATTAATTCTTACTGTTTATATTTCAGCAGCAAATAAATATTTTATAAATAATGAAGAAATATCTCCCGATATGTTGGGAACAACTTTAGCACAAGAAATAAAAAATTATCCTGACGGTATGCTTATAAAAACTGACGGACAATCAACGCATGGTGCTTTGGTTACTTTGATGGACAAAGCTCGTTATGCCGGTGTAAAAGCTATTTCAATTGATAAAATTTAGTATTAATAAATTAATATAAAAAGAACGAACCCTTTCGAGTTCGTTCTTTTTTTTATTTAAATCTTACACTTTTCTTTTTCTTGCAGCTTCAGATTTATGTTTTCTTTTTACGCTTGGCTTTTCATATCTTTCGCGTTTTTTTACTTCAGAAAGAATACCTGCTTTTTGGATTTTCTTTTTGAAACGTCTTAAAGCGCTTTCAATTGATTCGTTTTCGCCAACTTTAACTTCTGCCATTTTATATTTTCACCACCTTAAATAGCTTATTGTACCAGTATAATATACAATAAATAAAAATAAAATTCAAGTCGTAATGCAGATTTGAATGTATTTATCCTTTAAAGTAGTCACAGATAAGCTTTTCCCCTCGGCGAGGTAAAAGATGCTTAATACGATTTGCTAAAGTATTATTGCGCAAATCATCCAATTGTTTTTTTAGAATAGCTTTTTCGACTAACACTTTGTTGTATAAATCTGAACACACTTCGCTTTTATCTATATGTTCTCTTAATTTCGCAAGTTGAATTTCTTTTTCGCGAATAGATGCCATAAGTTTATTTTTCACTTTATATAGACCTTTCCTTTCACATGTAAAGGATATACTGTTTATTCAAATTTAAAATCAACTTTTTAGGTGATTTTAAGTTATACACTCAATAAATCATACTCATAGCCTAGTTTTAAAGCTTTAATATTAAGCGGTATTAAAGCTTTGCGATGCTCCGGAATAACATTATTTATGGCTTTTTCCAAAGTTTCAAGTGAAATTAATTTGCTAACTCTTGATAGAACTCCAAGCGCTAATATATTAGACATTTTAATATTTCCAAGTTTTTCATGAGCCAATTTTGTAATAGGAACGAAAACATAATTAATATCTTCTCTTGTCTTTTTTATCGCTGCTAATGATGAATTAACAATGATAGAGCCGCCCTTTTTTACCCATGAAATATATTTATCAAAAGAAGCTTGATTTAAAACCGTAACAAAATCTGCGCTGTTTTTTTGGACTGCACTGACTTCTTCGTCAGCCATAGAAACAGAGCATTTAACTGTTCCTCCGCGCATTTCCGCTCCATAACTCGGATACCATGTTACATTTTTCTCATCAATCATAAAAGCATTCGCTAAAACTTCTCCGGCCAACAATACTCCTTGACCGCCAAATCCTGCAATTATAAAATCTTTTTCCATAATTATATCCTTATTATTCATTTACTGTAATATCTTTGTATATCCCCGGTTTAAAGACAGGCATCATTTCGTTACGAACTCTTTCATGTGCTTGTTCGGGAGTCATTCTCCAATTTGTAGGACAAGATGAAAGTATTTCAACAAAACCAAAACCTAAACCTTTTAATTGAACTTCAAAAGCTTTTTTTATTGCTTGTTTAGCTTTTCTTATGTTTGCAACTGTATCCAATGAAACTCTTGCGCTAAAAGCTGTACCATCACAAAGAGCTATATGTTCAGCAATTTTTATCGGGTATCCGTAATATTCAATATTTCTGCCGGTAGGAGAGGTGGTTGTTTTTTGACCCAATAATGTTGTTGGTCCCAATTGTCCGCCTGTCATGCCATAAGTCGTGTTATTTATACAAATGGTAGAAATTTTTTCTCCTCTTAAAGCTGCATGTATGCTTTCTGCTAAACCGATTGATGCAAAATCGCCGTCTCCTTGGTATGTGAAAACAAATTTATCGGGTCTGGCCCTTTTAATACCTGTTGCTTCCGCTAAAGCTCTGCCATGCGGAGCTTCAAGAGCATCAACGTTTAAAAAATCATAAATTGTTACTGAGCATCCTATAGAGCAAGCAGCGATAGTATTTTCTCTGAGCCCAAGTTCGTCAAGACATTCCGCAACAAGTCTTACTGCAACGCCATGGTCACACCCCGGGCAAAAAGTAAATTTCGCATCTTTTTTTATCGTATCAGGAATTTTAAACACTTGAGTAGCCATTATAACAACACCTCCGCTTTCTGAACTATTTCTTCCGGAGAAGGTGGTGCGCCGACTCCTCTATTGATAAATTCAACAGGACAATTTCCGTTAACTGCAAGTTTAACATCTTCAAGCATTTGTCCCATATTCACTTCCACAACAATAACTTTTTTAACACTTTTTGATAATTCATAAATTCGTTTGGAAGGGAACGGAAACAGAGTAATAGGTCTTAAGATTCCTGCTTTTATCCCTTTTTGTCTTAAAAGTTTTGCTGCTGTTTTTACATTACGTGCTGTTGAACCAAAGCTTACGAATAGTACATCAGCGTCATCCGCTCCAATTTCTTCCCATTCTGTTTCATTTTCTTCAATGGTTTTGTATTTTGCAAATAATCTATCCAGAAATTCACATTGCGGGTCTTCTAGCGGCGCATAAGAACGGATAATCCTTGCTTCTCTGCCTTTTGCTCCTGATAATTCCCAGGATGAATTATCTATTTCCGGGTATGGATACGGCTTAAATTCAACAGGTTCCATCATTTGACCCAATAATCCGTCTGCTAATAATATTGTCGGATTTTTATATTTATGCGCGAGATAAAAAGCTTTATATGTAAAATCAGCACATTCCTGAACGGTTGACGGTGCAAGTACGATTGTTCTATAGTCCCCATTGCCGCCGCCTCTGGTTGCTTGAGTATAATCCCCTTGAGAAGGATATATATTTCCTAATCCGGGACCGCCGCGCATTACGCTGACTAAAACAACAGGTAATTCGTCAGCACTTGCATAAGATATTGCTTCTTGCATGAGCGCAACAGCACACGATGATGATGATGACATAGCTTTTACACCTGTTGAGCATGCCCCGAGTGTCATATTTATTGCTGCGAGTTCACTTTCTGCTGAAACATAACCTCTGCCAAGCTCTTGCATTTTTCCGCTCATAAATTCTCCGATTTCGCTTTGCGGAGTGATAGGATAACCGAAATAGCATTGACATCCTGCAATTACTGCAGCATTTGCTATTGCATAATTTCCTTTCATTAATACTTTTTTATTTTCTAATACGGCTGTCATTATTAACCTCAATTTTTACTAATCTTTTATAACTTCTTCTATTGCTAAATCAGGACATCTTGTTGCACACATTGCACAACCTAAACATTTATTGTTCGGGTCATTAAACTCTACAATATTATTACCCAAAGAGTTTGTTTTGGTGTCACTGACTTTTATCAAATTCATAGGACATTCTTTCATGCATAAGTAACAAGCTTTGCACATCTTATCATTAATAACTATATGACTCATTCTATCCCTTCCTCAACAACACTATACAATAATATTCTAACACTAATACTTTTTTTCAAGACATTATATTTTTTTTGTGCTTAACATTTGTAATAAATATTATTAAATAATTTTACTAATATTATAACTCCTGATAAAATTAGCATGTAGGGATATATTTATTAAGGATTGGGATAAGCAAATGGCTCAAGAAGAACAAATAATCGATTTATTACTTGAATTAAAGAGGAGCAGTGATTCAAATTCACAAAGTTTCGACAGCTTATTAAGCAGAATTAGTGCAAAGCTTGATTATGTTGATAATAAGCCGTCTATAGAGTTGTTGAGAACATATATAAAAGAGCTTTCTTCTTCCGTTGAAGAAAAGTATACAACAACTCAAAACAAGTTTTTGGATATCGAAAAAGCTTTAAGAGCGGTATATGCCCTTCAAGGAGAGCAAATAAAAAATACGGATATTCATGAGTTATTTGATGCATTTAATAAAAATGTAACGACATTTTCAGTTGAGGCAAAACAGAATAAAGCTGTATTGAGCGGTATTGAAAATAAATTATCGGATATTATAAATAATAAAACAGATAAAGAAGATATATTAAGAACAATATCCCTTTTAAGAAAAGATTTTGAGAATGTAAATAATGTATATAAACACACAATAGATGATGTAAATTCCAATTTAAAGACTATTATATCCGGTCTGATAAAACTTGATCCCTTAAAGACTAATGAAGCCGTAAAAAGTCAAATTGATATTATGTTTAACTCAATCAATGGAATTGTAATGCAGTTGCAATCGTTTGACAAACGTCAGGATAAACTTGAGCAAATATTAAACCAAGTTGCAACCGGAGAAGATTTAAAAATAACCAAAGGTATAATTGACGAAATTATTGAAAAAACAACAGAAATAGAAAACAGTGTAAATAAATTGCCTGAAAAATCTGACATTGACAAATTAAGTGAGCAAGCTTCCGGTATAGCGAAAAAAGTTTTATCAAAAGAAGATATAGCTGATTTGGTCCAACAAACTGATGACATGCTCAATAATACCAAAGAGATAAAAAATGCATTGGGTCAAATTACAAATGATCTTGAAAAAAAACCTAATTCCGAGGAGATAGAAACATCTTTGAAAAATATTTATAAAAAGATGGAAAATCTTACAGACAACATTTCTGCCTCAAATGTAAAAGGTGATGTCTTTGATATATCAACTCGTTTGACGTCAATTAAGGATGAATTATATACTATAAAAAATATCACTGCAGATTTAAATGAAGCTATTAATACAAAAATTTTAGACACAATTGAGTCAATAACAAATGACGGTTCAACAGAAATTCTTAAAAATAATATATCAGAGGTTCTAAATCAGATTCCGACGAAAGAGGATATCGAAAAAATACTATCCGACAATAATGATGTGTTAAAGGAACTTGTAACAAAAACTTCCTATATTGCGGAAAATATCGCCTCAATTCCTGCCGTTATAGAAAAAGTTGAAGCAATTAAAGAAAGTCAGAATGATTTATCTGAAGACATTGCAACCAGTCTTTCAAAATTAAATTTTGAAAAAGAATTTTCTTGTATATATGATAAAACGAATTCCATAGAAAATTGGCTTGAGAAGTCAAATATTAAAGAAAATTCCGAAAAGATGGTTCGCCAGATGGAAAAACATACCGAACAAGCTGATATGACTATATTAAATACTCAAATCGAAGGTATAGTAAAAAACCTCGAAGATTTGTCACAAAGCAGGGATATCGGCAAAGTAGGTAATAATATAACTGACATTGGCAGTAAAATTGATAACTTAACAAAAATAGTAAAAAATATTGAGAAAAATGATACCTCCAGTTATGTTTCAAGATTGGCGGATATTGAGGCTAAAATTACTCATATCGCATCGGTTGAAGATTTTAGTTCTTTTGTTAATGAAATTCGCCGTTGTATTACCCAAATCGGTTCAGGGCATGATAATGTCGGATATGATTTATCTGATATTCGTTCAAATCAGAGTGATTTGAATGAACGTATCAAAAATCTTGATTTTTCTGAAGTTACAGATTTTCTGGATGGAAAATTTAATGATTTAGAAAAAAATATTTCTTCAATATTAGATTCAAATGAAGAGCTTAAGAAAACTTCTCATGATTTAGATGAGGGTATGGATACTCTTACCACATACATAAAATCTAATTTGCCTGTCGATACCGAATATCTTGAGCATCAAATGGCTGAAATTAAAGATATAATCGAAACGAAGGTAGTAGAGAGTTATAAAGAACGCAATAAAAGTGAGGATGCTTCTGTATTAGGTACTATTGAACAATATACGAAAGAAATTCGTGAAATACTTAATAATCAGCCTTGCGTTTCGGTTAAAGAAGAATTAAGCGAAAAGATTTTAAATATTGAAACTCATATAATTGATACAAAAGAGTTTAATGAAAACGCTTTCTTGCAAGTATTGAATAAAATCGATTCATTTGGTGAAAGCGTAATAAATAATGTATCAGAAGAAAGTAATTTGAATGCATATATAGATGAATTATCAGAGTTAAGAGATCAAGTTTCTGAATTAGGACAGGCATTTAAAGAATCCGAATACAAGAAAGAGCAGATTGAGGATGCCAAAACAGATGAACGAATTGCTCAATTAAATGATTTTATCGCAGATAAAATATCGGAATTAAGTAATAACTTTGAGGCTTTAACGGGAGCTTCAGGTGGTAAATTACAGGATAAATTCAATTATAATGCAGAGTTATTAGAAACTAAAACTGCTGAAATTATAAAATTCATTGAAGAAGTTAAATCTTCTTCTGATAATAATGTTGAATTTAATTCGTTATTAGAAGATACTTCTGCAAAATTAGCCGATTATAAGCAAGAATTAGAATTGATTTCTACTGACATTACGGAAACAATAAATCGTCAGGCAGATAAATTGGTAGATGAAATTAATCCTATAAAGGAGATATTGCTCCAACAAACTACAAATTCCGAATTGTCTGAAATAAAAAAACAGCTTACTGAAATTCATGAAAATATACTTTCTGATTCTGAAATAGAGTTTGACAGCAATAAATTAAACGATATATATACAAAAGTAAAAGATAAACTTCAACAGTCAGAAAACAATTTAAAAGATTTCATTTTAAGTGATACGGATTCTATTATATTGAAATTAGATAATATTAAGGAATTTGTTGAAAATTCTCTTAAAGGTTTTCAACCTGTTTCTGATTTAATTGATTCAAAGAATCAAGAAGTTGAAGAATATAAAAAAGAGTTAGATGAATTCGTCTCAAATTACAACCAAAAATTGGATAATGTTCTTGAGGTAGTAAATGCCGCAGGTCTGGAACAACAAAATATCGCAAGTTTAGTTCAGGACGGGATTGATAAGCAACAAATTTTAGCTGATGAAATTAAAGAAAGGTTGTCGCAGCAGGATGATGTTGTCTCTTTGGTAAAAGAAACAGCACAAAATCAAGAAAATATTGAGTCTTTAATAAAGGAAAGTATATCTTCTCAACAAGATATTGCAGAAACAATAAAAGACAGAATAGAATCTCAAGGGGATGTCGCTTCTTTAGTAAAAGAAACAGCACAAAATCAAGAAAATATTGAGTCTTTAATAAAGGAAAGTATATCTTCGCAACATGATATAGCAGAAACAATAAAAGACAGAATAGAATCTCAAGGGGATGTTGCATCTTTAGTAAAAGAAACAGCACAAAATCAAGAAAATATTGAAAGTCTTATCAAAGATGGTATCAGTTCTCAACAAGAATTTTCAGATTTCGTAAAAGAAAAGTTAAATGAACATGATGAAATAAATACTTTAGTGCAGCAAAATTCTGATGTTACCAAAGGTATAAGTTCTTTAGTAAAGCAATCTTTGGAAAAACAAGATAATATAAATTTTCAAATTGATGACGGGTTTATAACTCAAAAAGAAACATTAAAAGCTAATCAGGAAGAATTGAAATCCTTACTTGCCGTTGCAATGAATCATGATGATATCATCGTGGCGATTGATGATTTGCGTGATGCTTTTGGTGAAAAAATTGCAAGACTCAATGAAATTTCTTCGTCAATCTTGGAAAATTCATCAAATAATAATCAAGAAGAAATCGACTCGATAGTAGAGGATTTAAAAGATACTTTTGCGAGAACTTCTTTGAAAATTGATAAGTTATCAATGAAAAATACTGATATTGAGTCTGTGCTTGACACGATAAGTGGAAAAATTGATGAGTTACTGTCATCATCAACGAAGGCAGCTGAATTATCCGTTGATGACATTGATATATCAGAAAAAAATAATACTGATGATCAATTTGATTTTATACAGGCTTTTGATTTGTTACAGCAAGATATTAGTGAATTGCGTAATACCATAAAGAAAACAGTTCCGGCATTAACCGTTGCGGATGGTAGCGAAAACGTTGACCCTAGTCTTGTTTCAAATTTAAGTGCTAAAGTTGACGTTGTAATGCAATCTCTTGATTCAAATGATGCTTTGCTTGACACTTTGGGATATAAAATCGAAGAATTAATTTCTTCTGTAGAAGATAATAAGGATAAATCGCCTAATGAAAATTTAGAAGATATATTAAAATCAGTAAATAATAATTGGCTTTCGGATATCAAAAATTATCTTGATGATTCTAATATTAACTCAATGCTTAAAGCAATAAATGAAAAGCTTGATATATTAGCGACTGCAGATGATAGCGAATTACTTGAAGATATTTCATATACACTAAATGATGTTGACAGTGCAATTGTACCCGCCGTAAAGAATTTGTCGGAATCAGATAAAAAGATTACATCAATGCTGGAAACATTGAACGAAAAAATAAACAGTGTAATGTCTGATAACGGCGGAACTGCTTCAAATAGTAATATAGATGATATAAAAACTTTAATACTAGAGCAAAAAGAATATATAAACAAGCTTGAACCGACTCAAGGCATAGATACATTTAAAAAATGCCTTGATGAATTGTCAGGTGAAGTTAACAATTTGAGTACAAATGCGAATGAAGGTAATGCACAAATTAAGACTTCCCTTCATGAAATGAAAGATTCTATTATGGCAGCAGTTGTTGCTATATTTGATCAGGTGTCATTTGTTGAAGAATCTGAAGATATAAAAGATTTTGTTGAAGAAAGAACTAATGAAATAAATCAAAAGATAGAGAATATAACAAAACAAATAGAGCAAATCAGTGTTCCTGATGTTGTTACTGATAAAATCGAATCTTTGACAAAACAATTAAAGCAATTAACTTCGGAAGAAGATAATTCTTATACCTACTCAATGCAGGATATCGAAACAGATTTGTCAAAATTGCGTGTTGCATTAAAAGAAATTCAAGAGGGTTCATCTTCGGATACTAATTTATCCGATGAATTATCAAAGATTACATCTAAATTAAAAGAGGTTGCTACTTCTGTTGATTTGATGAGTCAGGATGAAATAAAAGATTTAAAAACAGAAATATCTTCTTTAAAAGAGCAAACACAATTTTTAATTGCAACTTCTGACAAATCTTATAATGCCTTAAATGTAGGTTTGGGTGATTTTGGCGAGATACTTCAAGATAATCTTACAGGTAAAGTTGATTCTATAGCTGCAATGCTTGAAAAATCAGAAGCATCCGATGCCGTAATTAAACAAGCTCTCATATATATGGGCGAATGGATTGACTCAACAAGCGGAAGTTTTGATAAAATCAATGAAAATGCTCAGGGTATTGAAAAAATATCTAAAGCAGTAAATGATTTGAATGAGAATGTTGAAACAAATATCAGTGAATTAATTGAAACAAAATTAAAGAAGCTTGATAAAAAATTTGCCAAAATTGATGCTTTGGAAGAACAATTTGCACAGCAAGATGAGCGAATTGATCGTTTAGAAAAGAATCTTGACAAAGTTTTATCAGCGATAGAAAATCTTGAAGATAACAGTATAAATCGAAAAATTGATAAGATAGAAAAACAAATATCTAAATTAAGTACAAATATCGAAAAGTTGACGTCTTATGTTGATGACTAGTTTAGAAAAAGAATTAAATAAAACATTTTCAAAAGAAAGCATATTGTTAACCCCGGAAGAACGATACGTGTATTCTTTTGATGCTTCTGAAACAAAAGAACCGCATAAAATTGCGGATGCCGTAATATTCCCCAAAAATATTGAAGATGTTGTTAATGCAGTAAAAATTGCTAATAAAACAAATACTCCTATTATTTGTCGCGGAGCAGGTACAAATACTGTTGGTGCTTGTGTTCCTGTTAATGGTGGTATAGTCTTAAATTTTTCATTAATGAATAAAATTTTGGAAATAAATCCTCAAAATATGACAGCTCGTGTTCAACCAGGTGTTGTTATCGGGGATTTACAAAAAGAGGTTGAGAAAGTCGGTTTATTTTATCCGCCTGATCCGTCAAATTTAAAGGTTTCTACAATCGGAGGCAGTATCGCCCAGAATTCTGCAGGAGCAAGGTGTTTTAAATATGGTGCAACAAAAGATTATGTAATTGATATGCTTATTGTTATGAGCGATGGCGAACTTATCAGAACCGGTTCAAATACAATAAAAAATGCTGCAGGATATAATTTAGGATCGTTATTTATTGGTTCGGAAGGAACTTTAGGAATTGTTGTTGAGGCAACTGTAAAATTGATTCCGCGTCCTCAAGCAAGACAGGTAGTAATGGCATATTTTGATGAAATTGAACAGGCCGTAGCATCTGTAAATGATATAATTGCTCAAAAATTATATCCGTCAACAATAGATTTTATGGATAAAAATTCTCTTACAACCGTAGAAAAATTTTATCCGACCGGCTTATTATGTGATAAATCGTCAGCACTTATTATTGAGATTGATGGTGATAAATCATATTTGGAAGCCCAAAGGCAGCTTATTTGTGATATCTTAAAATCGAACAATTGCGCGCAACTACAATATTCTTCATCCGAAAAAGAAACAGAAAACATTTGGGCTGCTCGTCGTTCTTCAATGGCTGCGTGCGCAAAATTGAAACCAAATGTTACTACTGATGATATTATTGTTCCGCGTAATAATTTGGCAAAGCTTGTACGTGGTGTTCAGTCTATTTGTTCTCGTCATAATTTAACTGCTTGTCTTGTCGGTCATGTCGGAGATGGTAGTATTCATCCGCAAATACCGATTGATATGAATGATGATAATGAATATCGTCAATATAAGCTTGCAAAATCTGAAATTTATCAGTTGGCAATCGATTTAGGCGGGACAATTTCGGGTGAGCACGGTGTAGGACTTGAGAAGAAGGATTATTTGCCGCGTGTAGTTGAAAAAGGTACTTTGGATTATATGCGAATCATAAAAAAGATCTTTGATCCTAAAAATATATTAAATCCTTATAAAATATTTTAGTATAACTGGGTTTGTTCTGTCGTCTCTTTTATTCTGGTTTTTGCTTCTTTTGAGCAAATATCAAGATTTTCAGTTAGAATACTTTTTATAAAGCCTGCAATTTTTTCCGGTGTAACAGGTATTCCTTCTTTTGTAATTATTATATTTTCTTCTCCTTCGTGCTTTTTAAAAAATGATACAAAATTTTTATCTGCAAATTCTGATGTTAAAATAGAACCTGAAGTTGTTGTTGTGTTTTTCCCTTCTCTTGTAAAAGTAACAGGTTCTCCGATTTGCATAGCTGTTAAATTCTTTAGGTCACCTTTTCCATAAGAGAAACCAACCGGTACAACCGTAACCTCCTTTTTTATTCCAAGGATTTTATTAATCATTTCTGCAACTCCTGATTGAAATCTGTCTTCGAGTGGCAAATCTTTTCTAACAGCCAATTTCCCCTCAGGGAAGATAAATATATTGCATTTATTTTTGATAAAATCCTTTATCAATGGTAAAAATATTCTTGCATTGAGTGATTTATCGCTGCCATTTATACTTGCATCAATTCCAATCGCGCCAAATGCTTCAAATGCTTTGCGTTTTGTGGGATTCATTGTTGTGAGTATATCCTTATTCAATATAATTTTTGGTAAAGGAAAATTGTTGGTTTTTCCTGCTTTTTGATATTCTTCTGTTAAAAGCATATTAAGTACGGCAAGCATGGAAGGGTCTTGACTTTGGTTTGAGTGATTCATTATAAATATGGTGGAATGTCCTTTTTGAGCGATTTTTTCAAGGATTTTATCTTCTATGTTTACATCTATATCTTTTCCGGTTGCGTACAATCTGCTTATTGCATCCAGTTGAGCCAAGTATCGTTCATTTGATTCAGGTTGAATTTCTGAAATGTTTTTAGTTAATAGCTTAACAGTTTTACCTTCAAATAAATCAGTAATTTTATTAGCTAATATTCTTAAACCGTATTCAGCATGTCGCAAGCCGCTTTCTGAAACGGCTTTTGAAGTAAGAGCACAAAATGTTGTCGAATTTTTATAATTTATTTTATTGTTGCTGTAGTTATAACTATTATAACTATTTATCGGGGTAATATTCATAATAAACACATCACCATTCTTTTGTTATAAATAATAAGAACGGTGATGTAAATTGTTGCTATTTTGGGTTTAAATATTAATTTTTATGAAGGGATATTTTTGTTTAAATCATTAGCTTTTTTAGCTAAAGCTTCACTATTAGTCTTAAACGCATTAGAACCAAGGAAGTTGAAAAAGTATCCTAAACCTGATGATATGGTTGAATCCAAGCTTGCCAATTCATTTCCTGCGGATCCTCTCGGGTCATATAGAAAATCATTGACATATCTTGTAATATCTTCCATGAAGATTGCGCACTTTTCCGGTGCATTGAGATAAATGTTTTCATAAGCTGAATACGGATATGATGAATTAGGATAATATGCTGATTGGTCAAATGCAGATGCAATTGCTGCCCCGTGCGAACCTATTCCGGATGTAGTAGAACTAGCTCCTAATCCAACTAAAGCTGATGATTTACCCATATCTTTAAAAGCCTCGGGATCTTCAATTTCTGATGTCTTTATATTTCTTGTTGAAATTTCTTCAAATTTTAAATTTATTGCCTCTGAATTATTGGTAATTTGTCCTAAAAGGTATGGCTCTTTTGAGTTCAAATCCGCAGGGAAAGCTGTAATTTCTGCGATTCCGCTTGAAGTAGATGCGCTTGAATGTGTACTGATTTTTGTCATATCACTTACATTACTTATTAAATTTTTAACGCCGGCTTTATTAATTTTTATACGCGCTTGAAAATTCGGGTTATTACTACTTATTTTTGATATTCTCATGGTTTTTCCTTTCCGGTTATGTAGGAAATTTTATTTCCTAATTTAATTATCCCTTATAGTGTAAGTAATCTAAATATAAAATTTGCTGGTATTATTTACAAAACTTAATGACATCCCTTACAATTAACGCACTGACATGGTTTATTATTCAAATCAGGCTGTAAATATTCATGGTCTATGGCTCTATTTGTAAGTATATCCAAAATTATCATTTTTGATAGTTGCAGTTTTGCTTTCATAATT
The DNA here is from genome assembly GCA_900314375.1 of uncultured bacterium. GTDB lineage: Bacteria > Cyanobacteriota > Vampirovibrionia > Gastranaerophilales > Gastranaerophilaceae > Zag111. Next base: position 4,625 of record OMVC01000066.1, on the reverse strand, counting down.
TCTTGCTTAAATTCGTCAAAATGCATGTCTGTTGAAATAAAAACCGGATACTGTGCAATAATATTGTTGTTATTGCTGATAGTTATTCCGCTTATTTTAACTCCGTACATAAAAGCTTTTTCTATTGCATCTTTTTGCGGAAAAGCAGGAAGTAATGATGAGTGTATGTTTATAGAATTTATCGGAAGTTCATACTCATAGTCATCCACTACAATTAAATCAAATAAATCATAATCTATATCATCAACAGTCAAAAATTCACATACATCAACATCTTTATTTAAGAAATATGTTGTTAATTCTTGCGAGATATTACTTTTTTGTATTGCTAGTTTTTTCATAATAAAATATTACTACAAATAGCAAAAAAATATTTGTTTATGTTTTGTGATACAAAAAGGAGTTTTTATGCGTGTAGATTCTGTAAATGTCGGCAAAATTAATTTTCAGGCAAAATTAATAAATAATGACGAACGTATTCAAAAATTTGTAAAATCTGCATATAGAACAGCAGGATATGATACTTTTGAAACATTAGATAAATATGCGCTGCTTCATCCGGATGATATAACGATATCATATTTTTCTCAAATAAAAGATAAAAATTATATATCGATAAAAAATGGTATAAACGGGAAAATAAAAAGAAAAGAAATAAAAGACCCTGATTATGTACATGATGAGGATAAAATGGCCTTTATAGATTTACTAAAGCAAGTTATGAATGATAATAGTTTTTGGCAATCTAAAAGGTAAGTAAGAAAAGTAAGTAATAAAAAAGGAAGGTGAAAACCTTCCTTTTTTTAGATGCTGCATTCTTTATTTGCATAATGCAAGCAAAATACCTGCTGCAACTGCAGAACCTATAACGCCTGATACATTAGGTCCCATAGCATGCATCAATAAATAGTTTTGAGAATTATATTCCAAACCTACTTTATTTGATACTCTTGCAGCCATCGGAACGGCAGATACACCCGCAGAACCAATTAACGGATTAATAAGTTTTGGCTCACGTTTTCCGATTTTTGCCGCAACGATTTCACAGCAGTTCATAAGTTTTGCCATCAAAACTCCGGCTCCCGTAGCAAACGAGAATGCAATTATGCCTAAACCTAAAATATATAAGGTTTGAATTGTTAAGAACTGTTCTGCTGAAAGTTTTGACCCCACAGTTAAACCTAAAAATATTGTAATAATATTTATTAAAGCATTTTGCATAGTGTCAGACAATCTTTCAACACAACCGCATTCTTTACATAAATTACCGAAAGTGAATGCCCCGACTAACGGACACGCTGAAGGTAATAAAATAATACACATAAATAGTATTATTAGTGGGAATACGATTTTTTCACGTTTTGAAACAGGTCTTAATTGTTCCATTTGTATAACACGTTCTTCTTTTGTTGTAAATAATTTCATAATAGGCGGTTGAATAACAGGAACTAATGCCATATATGAATATGCGGCAACAGCAATTGCCCCTAACAATTCAGGCGCAAGCTTTGAAGTTACGAATATTGATGTAGGGCCGTCCGCACCACCGATAATACCTATTGCTCCTGCTTGCGGTAATGTAAATCCGCAAATACACAATGCTAACAACAGCGCACCAAAGATACCAAACTGTGCAGCTCCGCCCAATAGTGCCATTTTAGGGTTTGCAATTAGCGGACCGAAATCAGTCATTGCACCAACACCCATAAAGATTATTAACGGGAATATTCCTTTGTGAATACCTGCTTCAAAAATTATTCCCAAGAATCCCGTAGGACCGGCAATTGCATCAGCAGGATCCAAAAAAGGAATATTTGATAAAATTCCGCCGAATGCAATCGGAACCAATAACAACGGTTCGTATTGCTTTTTTATCCCAAGCCATAACAAAAATAAGCAAATCAATAACATTATCGGATGCCCGAATTGATGTAAAAATTGCTCTACAGAATTTGTTATAGCAGGGTCAGGCTTTGCCATCATGTTATACAATCCGGTATTTTGCCATAGATTTATTAAACCTTCCGTAATATCCATTCTATGCCCCCTAACCGATTGTTACCAATACTTGTCCGTTTTGGACTTTATTACCGACTTCTATTTCAACGGATTTAACAGTACCCGATACAGGAGATTTAATTTCTGTTTCCATTTTCATAGCTTCTACAACAGCAATAACATCACCTTCCGAAATTGTATCGCCTTCTGATACCAAAACTTTTAACACATTCCCCGGTAATGCGGCTTTAACAGGTGTTCCTTCACCATCGACATTAGCCTTAGCTTCAATACCTTCTTTTACGCTAAAGTCAAACAATTTACCGTTTACTGTTGCTTTATCACCTTCTAATGCTACTGCATATTTTTTACCATTGACGGTAACAGTGTAGCCGTTTGTATCATTACCTGCAGCTTTTGGCTCGGATTTAGCTTCATTTTTACGAACACCGATTGTACCTTTACCTTGCAGGAATAAGATACCTTTTTCTTTACAAGCTGCTGAAATAAACAAGTTCTCATCATTTACTTCCAAACCTGCTTCTTCCAAACGTTTTTTAGCAACTTCAAGACCTTTATTCGGGTCTTTATCGTTCAAATCAACAACGGTTTCTGTTGTAGGCTCTAAACCTAACTGTTCATGAGCGATTTTTACAACTTCACTGTCAGGTTCGCAAGGAGTTTTACCAAAATACCCCAAAACCATTTTGCCGTAACCCTCCGCAATCTTCTTCCATTTGCCGAACATTACATTATTAAACGCCTGTTGGAAATAGAATTGTGAAACAGGGGTAACAGATGTACCAAAACCGCCTTTTTCAACAACTTCTTTCATTGCTGCAACAACTTCAGGATATTTATCCATCAAATTGTTATCACGAAGCATTTGTGTATTTGCTGTTAAAGCACCCCCCGGTAACGGAGATTGAATAATCATCGGGTTTGTTGACATTGCTTCAGGAGGTAAGAAATAATCTTTCATACATTCTTTAAAGATTTCTTCCGTTTCCAAAATCTTTTCAACATCAATACCCAAATCGTATTCGGTACCTTTTAATGCGTGCCACATAGAAACGATATCTGGTTGAGCAGTTCCGCCTGAAACAGGTTTCATAGACAAGTCTATACAATTTGCGCCGCCTTCCAATGCTGCTAAATATGCTGCTAAACCGGTACCTGCAGTTTCGTGTGAATGGAAACGAATATCCGCATCAGCACCTAATATTTCTCTTGTTCTTTTTACTGTTTCAAATACTTTGCGAGGAGCTGAAGTTCCTGAAGCATCTTTAAATGCTAATGAATCAAATTCAATTCCTGCATCCAATATCGAACGTAAAACTCTTTCGTAGAAATCCACATCGTGAGCTCCTTGGCAGCCGATAGGTAATTCCATCATAGTAATTGTAACTTCGTGTCTTAAACCATGTTTTTTGATGCATTGGCTTGAATATAATAAGTTATTAACATCATTTAACGCATCAAAGTTACGAACTGTAGTAACGCCATGCTTTGCAAACATTTTTGCGTGTAAATCAATTACGTCACGAGGTTGAGAATCCAAACCTACAACATTAACCCCTCTTGATAGAGATTGAAGATTAATATCAGGGCCGACTGCAGCTCTTATTTTATCCATTGTTTCAAAAGCGTTTTCATTACAGTAGAAAATCGGTGATTGAAATCTTGCACCGCCTGCAACTTCAAAATGTTTTAAACCTGCTTTTACCGCAGATTGCAGAGCAGGAATAAAATCATCTACGAAAACCCTTGCTCCGTAAACAGATTGGAAACCGTCTCTAAACGACGTATCCATTACTTTAATCAGTTTTTTACTCATATATTTGTCCTTTCGTTTATAATACAAAATGTCAAGAGAACAAGAGGGAAAGAAATCAAGTCATTTAAGATTTATATTAAAACTATAGACTTGACGTCTTGCCATCTTGCCTTCTGTTAGCTTCTTTTTGCCATTATTGCCGCAATAGCTACTGCGATTGCTTCATCAACGTTTGAAGCCACTTTTTTTGCAGTTGATGAAACTTCTTCAACTGCTTCCGGGAATATTTTGTTTAGCCACAAAACAACCTTTGACATAATCCCCATAAGGAATATCAATATGCAAAGGAATGCTAATACAAAACCCATACCCAGAGCCAATAAGGCGAGTCCGTTTCCTAAATTACTCATAATATATCTCCCATGTTTAATACTAATTCTTTATTATCATCCGTTTGCAAAAGTAATTCTCCGTTTGAATTTACTCCTTTTGCAAATCCGGTTTTAATATTATTCAAAATTTGAATTTTTAAATCTTTATTAATGAAGCAATTTCTTCTAATGTATTCTTTTTTTATATATTCAAAACCTTTTATCAAAAATTCATCATAATTTTTAAAAAATTCTGTGATGAATTCCTCTAAAAAAGCCTGCATGTTTACATCTTTATTTATTTCCAAATTAAGACTTGTTGCAACTCTGTCAGGAATAGAATCAACATCTTTGCGGTTTGCGTTCAAATTTACTCCAATGCCTAAAACAATTCCTGAAATATTACCATTTTCTATGACAGATTCTGACAAAATTCCTGATATTTTTCTTTCTCCATCCAGCATAATATCATTTGGCCA
>OMVC01000172.1 GCA_900314375.1 uncultured bacterium | reverse complement strand
ACTGCCATATGGCAGTCCGGCGTTAATTCGGAGAAGCGGGGATTCGAACCCCGGGTGGAGTCGCCCCCACAACGACTTTCGAGATCGTCACCTTAAACCACTCGGACACTTCTCCAATTTATATTCTATTTTTCGATAATCAGGTTATCCAAAAGTTGGATATCAATTTTGTCACCTGCTTTTGCTTTATAATACAGCCCCGGTGTGAGTAATCCCGCCGATGCTCCTAATGCAAAGCCTATCGGCATACCTATTGCAAAACCGCCGATTATTACAGAACCCGCGGCAATACCGATTCCGCAGCCTGCACCTGTACCGACAGCCATACCGCCTAAAGTTGAACCTAAACCTTTACCTAAAGCGTTTAGCTTGCCCCTCGATAAAAAGTCTTTATTTCTAAACAATTTTGCCTTTATGCATTTTTGTGTTCCGTCAGGGAGTTCAACATATTTAAAATCCAAATATATCTTGCCGCTTCTGTTGAATGATTTTGGTCTTTCAATATTACAAATTTCCGCAACAAATTTCGTTGATATAGGTAAAACCTCTGTTCCTTCTTGGGTGCGCAAACACTCGTTAAGAATAAATACGATTTTGTCGCCGATATTTGCACATTTACTGTTAAATGATTCGGCAAACGCAACTTGTAACGTATTATACGGCAGAATTATCGTTTCATATTCGGAAGAATTTACAATATTTGTCGGAGTTTTCTTTGCTAATTTTTTAGGTAATAGCATGTGCTCCACACTGACACAATCACAGTCATCTTCCGCCATAACCGTTTGTATTGGTGTGCTGATACATAAAATTAACCCGCATAATAAAATTGAAATTAATTTTTTCACAATTTTCGCTCCATGTTTTATCAAATTAGGAAAACACTTGACAAAGCCCAACCTTGTTCGGGGTTCTCTTCCCGTTTTCTCTATTTTATTTTCAAATTCAGAGAGAACCAAGTTTTAAACAACCTCGGGCATTTTGAATTTTGCTTTCTCTCGGACAAGCAATTTGCTTCACTTTGTTGGCGCAAATTTTTGTCCTCACATTATTGAGTTTCGTTCGCTTCGCTCAACTCCACTCTACGCAAAATTCACTCGAACCTCCCAGACAAGGCTATTCGCCTTGTTCGGGGTTCTCATCCCGTTTTCTCTATTCCGTTTTCAAATTCAGAGAGGAGGGGATTCGAACCCCTGGTGAAGTTACCCTCACACAACCTTTCCAAGATTGCACCTTAAGCCACTCGGACACCTCTCTATCTGTATGTATTATCACCGAAACCCATAAAATCGTCAAGTGCCAAACTCCTAAATTTATGCTAACATATACTCATGATTTTACGTGTGAATAAAAATTTTAATACTCTTAAAGGTATCGTTACTATTCCTGCGGATAAATCTGTTTCCCATCGTGCAGTTATTTTTTCTTCATTAGCGCAAGGCAAATCAATTATTAAAAATTTTTCCGATGGCGCTGACCCGCACTCCAGTTTAGAAATTTGCAAACAACTCGGTGCAGATATAAATATTGACTCCTCAACCATAACAATAGTTTCCGACGGAAAATTAAAAGCAACTTCTCAACCGTTATTTTGCGGAAATTCCGGAACTACAATGAGGCTTATGGCAGGAATTTTATCAGGACAAAATTTTGACTCCACACTTACAGGCGATGAAAGTTTATCTAAACGCCCGATGAAACGTATTATTGAACCGCTTTCACAAATGGGCGCAAAAATTACATCAAATGATTACCGCGCACCGTTAGAGATTAAAAATAGTAATCTTAAAGCTATAACCTACGATTTGCCGATAGCTTCCGCCCAAGTAAAGTCATGCGTACTCCTTGCAGGGTTATTCTCTGACGGAACAACAACAGTAAACGAAATTTACCCCTCAAGAAATCATACCGAAATTATGTTAAAACACATGGACGCGAACATTAATTACTCAAATAATCAAATTTCAATATCCAAATCAAATCTTTCACCGCTCAATATAGAAATAATCGGCGATATATCTTCTGCAGCATATTTCATTGCAGCAGGCTTGCTCGTCCCAAATTCCGAAATAATCTTAAAAAATGTCGGCTTAAACCCGACTCGCGCAGGAATACTTGATGTTGCACAAAAAATGGGCGCAAACATAGAAATTCTTGATAAAAAAGAAATATGCTCCGAACCTGTCGGAGATTTGAAAATTAAATATACCCCAAACCTGCAAGGCTGCGAAATCTCGGGAGAACTTATTCCAAAACTTATAGATGAAATCCCGATTATCGCCGTATTAGCAACCCAAGCACAAGGACAAACCGTTATAAAAGATGCACAGGATTTGCGCAACAAAGAATCTGACAGAATAAAAACAACCGTTACTGAATTGAAAAAACTCGGTGCGCAGATTGAAGAAACTCAAGACGGAATGATTATTCAAGGGAAAACCAAACTTGCAGGCGGAATTTGCACAGACTCATACAAAGACCACCGGCTTGCGATGAGCTTATATATTGCAGGTTTGATTACGGATAAAGAAATATCCGTCAACGATTTTGAATGGGTTAATATTTCTTTTCCGACTTTTGAAAAATTGATAACCGAATTATATTTTCAATAAAACTTTCAATGTATCTTTTTCTTTGTTCTTTTCAAAAGCTTCTATTGCATTGTCTATTTCATACGTTGCGGATATCAACGGAGTCAAATCTATTTTGCCTGACTCTAAAAGTCTTAACGCCGGAGGAAATTGACCGCAGCGAGAACCTAGAACCGTAATTTCATCTATAACAATAGGTGCAAGATTTAGTTCTTTACCCGTTGCAACAGTACTTTTCAAAACAAGAGTTCCTCTCGGTTTAGTCAAAGCTAAAGATGTTTCAAATCCGTTTACACTGCCTGTCGCCTCAACTACAACATCATAAATCTTTTCGATTTTAAAATCATTTAATAATGCCGTTTTTACCCCTTGGGCACGAGCAATATCAAGTTTGTTTTGATGCTTACCTACCAAAGTAACATTAAGATTCTGTGCATTTAGCGCAATCGCAGTTATTAAACCTAATTTCCCGTCCCCCAAAACAACTACTTTGTCCATAGGTTTGATGTGAAGCTGTTCATTGATTTCCAAAGCTGCCGCTAAAGGTTCTGTAAATACCGCTTGCTCATCGGCAACATTATCGGGTACTTCAAACAAAACTTCAACAGGCATAGTAAAATACTGCGCAAAAACCCCGTCCTTATGCCATATTCCTAAAGTATGCCTATTAGGACAATGACGATAATTATGTTTTGCGCACCATTCACAATTCGGATCTTTGCATCCGTAACTTATTTCAGGAACAACTCTTTTCCCAATGAGCGGATGTTTATATATATTATTTGTACTGTTAGGAGATTCTTCGGCTTTTGCGTCATTCTGAGCGCAGCGAAGAATCTCCTGTTTGTTCGCCTCAGAATGACATTTATCTGTGTTAATATTTACATCTTCAACGATTCCGACTGCTTCATGTCCCAGAATCCCGACATAACCCATATAACCTTTTGTAATCTCATAATCGGTATTACAAATTCCTGCCAAAGTGACACGAACAAGCGCCTCTCCTTCTTTTGGTACAGGCTTTTTATAATCATCAACAAGTTTCAATTCTTTATCAAATACTAACGCCTTCATATTTTCTCCTTATTTGTTGCCGTCAATATCAAACGGTTAATTTACATTATATATAATATCATAGTCATAATTTTTCGTCGGCATATTATAGATAACATACTCCTTTGCTTATATTAATGTCAGCTTGGTAAAGCCAACCTACTTTTTATCTTTTCAGTAATTCTACATTTTTATCAAGTTCTTGTAAGATTTTTTCTGTCGTACCTTTGTTCAATAAAATGTTTTGAACTGCATTATTTACAAGATTATTTATCTCTTTTTGATTTTTTTGAGTTTTAAAGGTCGGATACAATTTATTCAATTGGCTTGCGCTTATCACACGCGCTTTCCCTATCAAATCTCCGTGTTGATATTTTTTATAAAAATCATTTTGCAAAGTACTTTCATTTACTGCCAGAACATTTGTCAATTTTGCAAGTTCAAGCTGGTTTTTATCATTCGTTAAAAAGAGCGCAAATTTCAGTGCCTGCACCTTATGTTTTGCCCTTAACGGAATAACAAAATTCATCAACGAGAAGTCGTTTTGTCCCAAATCACCTTTTATTTGCGGCGCGACATCTGTTTTTGAATAAATTTCAGGCGCGTTTTCTTTAATCATATTCAAAAAATTAGCGCCTGCACCAAGCAACGCAATATTGCCTGACATATATTTTTCCAAAGCTTCTTGCAAAGTCATCGTAACAGTTTCTTTCGGAATTAAATCGTTTGCGTATAAATTCTTAAACAATTCAAAAACGTATTTGCGTTTTTCTTCAGGATATTTATTCAAGATTTTTAGCATAGTATCGTTTTCCGTTATATTCGGAAGGGAGATATAGGCACCGTTTTTACGGATTTGCGGAGCGAAATCTGCCATTTGCTCATAAGTTTTCGGCACATTTACCAATAAACTCTTGTTATAAATAGTTATGGCACTTGTTGCATACCAAGGTATTGAATAAATTTTTCCGTTTGTTTCAAGTGATTTTAAAATCTCTTTATTAAATTGAGCTAAATCTTCTTTTTTAATTTCATCTAACGCGCCTTTATGAGCAAGCGTAGCACTAAAATCAGGGTTTAAATTAACCAAATCAGGCGGATTGTCACTCAATACAGATGCAAGAGTTCGTTTTTCACCTTCTGAAAACGGAACATCCACCCATTTTATTTTTATATCGGAATTTTCTTTTTCAAAATCTTTTATAACCCCGTTTATGTACGGCGCAAAATCACTCATCTGCAAAGTCCAAAACACGACTTCATTATTTGTGCTTGGCTTTTTGAATACGAAAAATATTCCCGTAACCATCAAAAACGTTGTAATAATTATAATTAATAAATTTTTACTCATAACACCTCAATCGTCATTGCGAGCCCGAAGGGCGCGGCAATCCAGCAATATCATAATACAAATCATCCCAGTTTGGATTAATTGATTCAATTAATTTAAGTTTATTTTTTCTGTTTCCAGCCTTAATTTGTTTTTCTTTTATAATTGCACTTTCCATATTATCACTTATCTCATAATAACCAAGTTTATCCACCGAATATGTTTTAGTAAAGCCATCAACTAATTTATTTTTATGCTCATATATACGCTTGACAATATCTGATGTTACACCGGTATATAGAGTTCCGTTACGCTTATTAAATAATATATATACATAGCCTTTTTTCATATTTTCTGGATTGCCGCGTCGCTTGCGCTCCTCGCAATGACACTGTACAACATATATTAGCACATAATTGATTTTATATTTACCCCTGATATAATTATACTATGAATAATCTGTTTACGGAACTCGAAAACCAAAATAAGCAAATCCCGTTGGCTGAAATTCTTCGTCCGAAAACTATCGAAGATTTTTTAGGTCAAAGTAATGTAATATCGGAAAGAAGTCCGTTATTAAATTTATTAAAAACAAATCGTTTGTTTTCCTTGATTTTATGGGGAACTCCGGGATGCGGAAAAACGACATTGGCAAGGCTTATTGCGACAAAAACCAATGCGGCGTTTATAGAAATTTCTGCCGTAACTTCCGGTGTAAAAGATATAAAAGATGCTGTTGAAAAGGCTAAAGAGAACCTGCGTGCAGGACAAAAAACGATACTTTTCATAGACGAAATTCATCGTTATTCAAAAACTCAACAAGATGCACTATTACCGCACCTTGAAAACGGTACTTTATTCTTAATCGGTTCAACAACGGAAAATCCGTCATTTCAAGTTGTCCCGGCACTATTATCAAGAGTTCAGGTCATAAGATTGAACTCTATTGATGATAAGAGTATGGCATCTATTATAAAGAAAGGGTTTCAATATTTGGCAACAAACTATTCTCAAATGGATTGTGAAAGCGGAGTATTGGATTTTATAATAAATTTAGCCAGAGGGGATGCGCGATATGCGCTGAATATAGTTGAAAACGCATATTTTGCAAGTGATTTGAAAGATAATAAACGATATTTAACGGTTAAAATTATAGAAGAAATTTGTCAGCAAAGAAATACCAGATATTCTGAACAGGAGCATTATGATTGTGCTTCGGCCTTTCAAAAGAGTTTAAGAGGAAGTGACCCTGATGCGGCGATTTATTATCTGGCAAAAATGTTAAAAGCCGGAGAGGATCCAAGATTTATTGCAAGGCGTTTAATTGTTTGCGCGGCAGAAGATGTCGGATTAGCAGACCCTAATGCATTTAATATCGCGGTAAATGCTTATAAGGCGGTAGAATTGATTGGCATGCCTGAAGGTCGAATACCTTTAGCGAATGCGGTTATTTATGTTGCAAGAGCGCCAAAATCTAATGAAGCAGCTTGTGCTGTTGATATGGCTATGTCTGATATTGAATCAGGCAAAGATTACCCTCCGCCAATGCATCTGCGCGACAGTCATTATAAAGATGCTAAAAAATACGGCTTTGGAGTCGGATATGTTTATACTCATTCTGCGCCTGATGTTGAGCAGCAGTTTATGCCTGATGAGCTGGTGGGAACTAGGTATACAAGAGAATAAACATTTACCTGAATACCTCTATTGATATAAGTAATCAGGGTGATATAGGAATATATAATTATAGGTAAATAAGGGAATAGCAAAAACAGTATGTAAAGGGTTAAATGTAGATAATCTTTTTCATACTTCCAGCTATTCTTAATTCCAATGAGGACATTACGTCCTCTTTTTTTTGCGAATTTTGCGTTAGAGTGGAGCCGAGCGAAAGCGAGCGGAATTCGTAAGATACGAGAACAATAGCGAAATGACAGCGTAAGCGATGGACCAAAGTTTCTCTGCTCAACGTTTATTTGCGGGCAAAGAAATGTGGAATGTGTATTCCTAAATGCTCAAATTATTCCTATAAATAATTTGTACATTTAGTATTATGTTATAATTGTTTTATGAAAAAATCATTGTTTGGTTATTTAACTCTTGTTATTATTGCAATAAGTATGTTGTATCCTTTTTTTGCGATGATAAATTTGTCATTTGTACCAAACGGTGAAATATTTAATCAAGGAGGAAATTTATTATATTCCCCGTTGAGTATAGAAAATTATAACAATGTATTTAATAAAATTCCTTTGTGGAAATATTTTATAAACAGTTTATTTGTAGCTGTTGTGACAACGTTAGGACAGGTTTTATTTTCTTCATTGGCCGGTTATGCTTTTGCGAGGTTGAATTTCAAATTTCGTGACGGTTTGTTTTTATTGATTTTAATAACAATGCTTGTTCCTCCGCAGGTCAATATTATTCCGTTATTCTTTCTTATGCGTCAATTGCATTGGATAAATACATATCAAGCATTAATTATTCCGGGGTTGTTCGGAGGGTTTGGAATATTTATGATGCGTCAATATTTTTTAGGGCTGCCTAAAGATTTGGAGGAATCAGCAAAAATAGACGGGTGTAATATTTTTCAAACTTTTTTTAAAGTTGCCTTGCCATTGGCATTACCTGCAATTGCAACGCTTTCAATATTTACGTTTGTATCATGCTGGAACAGTTTTATGTGGCCATTGATTGTTACAAATACAGAAAGTATGAGAACATTGCCTGTGGGTTTAGCTATATTTAAGGGCAGTTTCAGAGAAATAACCTTATGGGGTGATTTGTTGGCATGTTCTGTTATTTGTACATTGCCTGTTCTGGGAGTGTTTTTAGCGGGAAGAAAATATTTTATCAGTGATATTCTTCAAGGGGGAGTAAAAGAATAAGCTTTGTAAATATTTTTTACTAAAATTAAATTTTTAATATAACTTTGCCGATAATACAAATATGAAACGTGTGATATATGTATTTATAATGCTCATAATTTTTGCAACAGTGTCTTTTGGTGCAAAATTTGGCGGTGTATGGGTAAAAACAAAGGGTTTAAAGGTTTTTATTCCGCAAAAAGATATGTTGACTTCACCAATGACGCATGCTTTTCAGGAGTGGCAGCGAAAAACTCAAAACAACTTTACTTTTGAATTTGTAAATACCAAAAGTACTGCAAATATAGAAGTGATATTTTTAGATTCGGGAATTGCAAAAATGTGTGGTGGAGAACATACTTTGGGTTGTGCGGTTCCGCATTATAAATTCAATCATTTAGGTTCAAGAATTGTCAGTTCAAAAATATTTGTGTCAAGAAAGAGTTATAATAATCGAGTAATGAGTAATACTGAAATTTATACAATAATGCTTCATGAAATAGGGCACTCGCTAGGCTTGGGACATTCCGTGAATAAAAAGAGTATAATGTTTAAGGGGACAAATCAAAAACTTGCAACAAAACAAGAAATTTTGGATGAGGATATTCAAACTCTGTATAAACTCTATGGCATGTAGACCGTTTAATAAAAAGAAGGTTGGAGGACAGGCATTTTATATAATTAAAAATGGAAAGTGGAAAATGGAAAATTGTTTCGGTTTTTTGTTTCCCCTCTCCTA
>OMVC01000114.1 GCA_900314375.1 uncultured bacterium | reverse complement strand
AGTTTTACACGACGGCTTTTTACATAATCTTCTTTACCATTCACCAAAACAGGCTCGTTAAAACTTTTTCCCTCAACAACAATCATTTTACGCAACGCATCCGCATTTTTTTTGTCATATCCGGTTTGTAAAATAAATTCTGCAACTGTATTTGCACGTTTTAAACTTAAATCCATATTTCGTATAAATTGCAAATCTTTTGATTTTACACCCGCAAACATCTGAGAATCCGTATGTCCTTCAACATGTATACTTTCAACTTGGTCTATTAAAGCTTTTTTTGAAAATAAAGTATTTACATATAACGGAACAAGTTTTGATAATAATTGTTTCCCTTGCGGGGTTAAAACATAACTGTTTACACCAAATAATGCAGCCGCAGGAATTTCCAAATCTCCGGTCATTTTATCAATTTTAGCATCAATATGTTTTTCCTGAAGCTCTTTGCTTATTTGCTCAGCTATTTCCGTTTTAACTTTTTGCTGCTCAACCTTTTCTTGTGTAAAACCGGTCATAGCTAAGACAAACATGGTAATAAAAATAATCGCCAATCCGAGCATCAAATCAGACATAGTAGTCCAAAAGATGTTGTTATCCCCGACTTCTTCACTTGATTTTCTGTATCTTATTGCCATATTCCAATCCCATTAAAACAAATCATCTACTTCACTATTTCCTCGACTTGCTGCTTTTGCGGTTTCTTTTAATTGTTTATTCAGCTGATTTAATCCAAATATTACATTTTCCAAATATGGAACCAAATTCGCTGCCATCGTTTCATTAAATGCATCCTTGAATTGCACCGGCATTGTACTGATTAAATTGGCAGTAGAATTATTTTGGATTTTTGATTCCCTTAATAATTCATACAAAAATTTCTCGGAAGAAATGCTTGCGAATAATTCACTTAACTGTGCTTGTATTTGAGCTAAAGGAACTTTACACAATCTGTTATACAAGAATTTTTCAAATACAACATATATCAACGATGAACCTACAGCAATAACTGAAACCAATGCCGCAGCCTGCATACCTGCCATAAAGTTAGAAACAGATGCTACAGTTTTTTCATTACTGGAAAAATCAATCAAACCAAATGCTACAGCTATTTTTAAAAATGTAAATAAAGGTCCGCAACCGGTTAATATTGTTGGTATCGTCTGAACCATTTTATAGTTAAACTTTGATGTAACAAGAGTTTCCTCGTTGAAGAAATATAACGGATCAACTGTAGTCTGAACATTTTGGACCGTTGATGACACATCTTTGTATTGATATTCCGAACCTTCTCTCAAAGCTACGGATTCTGAAAATACAAGCGTATTACGGAATTCCATCCAAGATGTTGCTATATAAGGATTAGCGTTCATCCAAGAATCAATTTCTTTAAATCGAAAATTCAAATCTGATTTTTTAAAGTTTGACAAAAATCTTATTATAAGAGATAAATTTTTATTTGCTTGAACATATTTTATACAACAATACATCATTGAGAACAAAAATGTTGTGACAACGATTAATATAGGCCCGTCTGTTACGGTATCAACAATATTCATATTTCCTCCACCTTTTTCTTATATTATCATATATTTTTGATTGTATCAAATTGTTAATCTGTTATAAACTTTAAAAACGAATGCAAATATCCGCCAATTATCACCGCAACAAAACTCAAAACAAAATCATACAAAACCTTCATTCCGCTCTGTGAATATATCCAACCGCTTATAAAAGTCCCCCCGTCGTGCCTAATCAATGCAACCAACACCATATATAAAATTCCGCAAAAATGAATTATCAAAACACTGCACAAAGAAGTTAGGAACATATTCAAAATCGAATATTTTTTATTAAGAAATATTCCGGCTACAATTATCGCAGGTATATATGCCAACAAATACCCGAAACCATATTCCTTAATATAACTTAATCCACCGCCAAGAGCAAAAAACGGAAAACCTGCCAGCCCCAACATTAAATATAACATTATACACGATGCTGACATCTTTTTGCCGACAAAAGAACACACGAACATCACAACAGGAATTTGAGGAATTATACTAAAAGCATAAATACAATCCTCCGGCCTAAAATTTTTATTCGAAAAAAGACCATGCGGAA
>OMVC01000112.1 GCA_900314375.1 uncultured bacterium | reverse complement strand
CTTTTTTATTTATAATTTTTGCTTGTCTTTGTTTTACATGTTGTCCTTATTTTTTGTATTATCACTTTGCCCGAAGGCTCGCAATGAACCTATTGTTTTAACGCTTGACCGTTTTAACAATTTTTCATCACTTTTTGTACGCGCAATATCCCTTATTATGCGTTAAATGTCTTGAATGAACTTTCAACGTTTTTGGATATAACCTTCTTAACTGCATCCATTTCTGTTGCAATCGCGTTTTCTTCTGTATCCAATTGTTTTAATTTTAATTCTAAATTTTTATCCTGAATTTGTATAATTTCAATTTTTGAGTTTACTTCTTGAACTTGCTTATCATATCTAGCTTTATCGTAATAATACTGATTCATAGCATCATTATAAGCTGCTTCATCATTTTGAGTAGTTGTAGTTAACTCATATTTTACAGGATTATTATCTTCGTCTAAAATAGAAATGCTTATGTATCTGCCGGATGAGTCTTGTTCTACCATCGCTCTGGCATTTTTGATTTCTTTTGTTCTTGTAGTTTCACCAAAGATATAAGCTTTCATTCCGCTCAATGTTTGAGCAGTTTCTTCATTAAAATCTGCATTACCTAATTCTTTTGCGTTATAATATATTGGCTCGTATGCTCCGTTAGAGTCCTTTTGATATCTTACATACCAATCATCCTGACTATAGCGTTCAACAGCTAATGCTCTGTATTGAGCCTCTACTTTAGCTTTATTACGCAATTCAGTATCAGACATTTTGTTTACATCTGCTTCATTAATACCTGCAGCGATTAAATGAGTTCTTATATCAGCATAATCTGCGTTTGCGGCATCATCATAATCATAAGATGCTTGTAAATGTACTTCTCTCAAATAAAAATCATAATCTTCATGATTCTTTGAGCCTTCCTGTGCATTAGGTTTCAAAAGCTTTGTTAATTGAGTTGTGCCGTATACTACCATTGTATTATCAGGAATTTTCTGAACATAATTTAGCATATAGACACCATCGTCCTTGGTAGTTGCCGTTGCAATCAATGAAGTTATCGTATTTGCTTCATTACCGTTTTTGAAGGTATACGTTAATTTCATATAATCCGCACTTACCGGTGGGGTCGGTACAGTCATTGATGCCAATTGACTGTAGTAATTTGATGACTCATTTGACAACGCTGTTCTTTGTTGGTTGATCTGTTGACCTTCATATTCAACGTTTGTCTTGCGAGCCGTCAAACTTAAAAATCTAGCTTGCGATGCGCTCATTCCCATCTTTGACTGTCCTTTCTTTTTTGCTTTTTCCTATGTATCCATCATGTCGGCACATGTTTTTCAAAACTTTAATTTTTGCTCCTTTTGTTCTTAATATTTCTTAATACAATCTCTAAAACGCCTGTATAGCAAGGCTTTTAATTGTTAAGATATGTTAAGTATATACAATTGTGTCGCGGTAAAAAGCCCTATTTACCATGGTTTTAGCCTTATGCATACAAAAAGCACCTTATATTAATAAGGTGCTTTTTGTATTTTATTAATTTTGTTATTAATATTAATGTGAAATTCTGCCCGGTACAACCACTCCGCCTTTTAAATTCTTTTTATAGAATTCAACGTGCGGTTGAAGAACGCTGTCCAATACTTCAGGGAATGATTGTCCGTTCATTATTCTTGTTACGATTTCTTGATATACCGTTGCAAAGGCTCTTAATTGTGTTAATCTGCCTGCACTTTCAGGAGTCAAACCCATTCCTTTTGTTTCAACAGTTTCAAGGAAAAAGCTTCCTGTAACGGAATATGATTTTGACAAAGCATCAATATAACTGTCTGAATTTTCACGGCAAACACCGTTATCTGACGGAACTGTTAATGCAAATACAAGTTTATTATCCGGATTAAAGTGTGCTTCTGCAGAGTGATGCATTGCATCCGGAACTTTAGCAACCTGTTTTAAAGTGTCTTTTACTGATTCATTTTGCATTTGAGCGTGCCAATATACTGTATTTTCAAAAATTGCGCCCATATATTGATGAACTGAAGCATCTATACCTTTTGATTTCGCATCAGCCCAGAAGATTCCTTCTTGCAAAGCGATATTTGAATCCCATTCTGATGATAATGATTCAGAGGATACGCTTTGCGCTGCTTTTAGCATTGTTATCATATCTTCTTTAGACATTCCTGCGTATGCTAAAGCAAATAATGCGTGGTCATCAAATGCTGAAAATCTTCCGCCAACATCATCATGAATGTATAATTTGCCCAGCCAACCGTTAGCATCAGATGTTCTTCTCAATTCAGATTTTTCGGAATTGCCGTCTGTTACTGCTATAAAATGTTTATTTGCCAAAGATTTTGCTTCTTCTTCAGATTTGCCTTGTGATTTATAAGCTTCAATAAGCATATCCCATATTCGCAACATTCCGTCTTTTGTTTCAAATGTTGAACCTGATTTTGATGCGATAAGGTAATTTGAACTTGTTACATCATTACCTAATCTGTACAAAAATCTTGAAAAACTTGAAGAATCTATATCTGAATAAAATTCAATATCTGTTCTGTTTACGTTTAAGCCGTTTATTGATAGCATATGTTCAACTGTGTGTTTTGAACCGCCGATACCCAATATGCTTAATCTTGATGCACCTGTTGCACTTTTTAATTTTGAAGCTAATGAATAGATTTCGTCTACTCTTTTTAATTGTTCCGATGGTAAATTTACCCAGTTTAAAAATTGTCCCGACTTATTTGCGCGAGATGAAAATTCGTTTACAAATTCATTAATGTGTGAGGAATATTTACTAAAGTCTATTCCGCTGAATTTTACTGTCAAACTTGAACTCATTGTTAACATAATCATCCTTTCTTTTTTGTACTGCTACTATTCTATTCTAATATAAATAATCCTTTAGTAAATAGTTATAATTAATAGGCAAAAAAAATATTTACCGGTTTTAATAATAAAAAAAGGAAAAAATGCAAACAATAAATTTCACCCCATATAAAACAGCACCTTCATTTGGAGCACTGAAAATCAAAGGTACGGAAGGTATGCAATTTATTAAAAAAGATTCTCCAAATGTCATAGAAAAGCTTGATGTTATAAAAAATGAGTTATCAAAACATAACTATTGGGATTTGATGGTTGATGCTGACGGTTATAAATTGGCGTATGCAGGGACAAACAAAATATATACGGTTCCCTTTAAACCGAAAAAAGTGTTAAAAGACAGTACAAATCCGAGACTCTTAATAAGGACATCCAACTCTGAATCAAAGAAAAATATTATAAGTTTTCCTGTATTTTATAACACAATGGATGAAGTAAAAGCGGCATATCACGATATAGTTCACTCAAGTGGTCTGGAAAGAATGGTTCTTATCGTAAAAGCTCTTGAAGGGCATCGTCATTAATTACTTTTTAGCAGTTCTGCAAATTTGATATCCTGCGGATAAGTAATTTTTATATTATTAATATCCCCTTTAATAATGTGTACTTTTGCCAGCTTACTTTTTAGGACAAGTCCGCAATCATCTGTAAAATTGTTATCATCTTTTGAAAGTTCATGAGCTTTTTTTATTAATGACAGTTTAAAACATTGAGGTGTCTGGACACGCATAAGTTTGGCTCTATCAGGAATATTTTTAACTTCCCCGTTTTCGACTTCTATAACAGTATCTGAAGAAGGGACAGCAGTAACAATTGCATCATAATTATTTAAGGCTTCAATGCAGTCATTTAAAACCTCTTGAGTGAGCAATGGTCTTGCGCAATCATGTATCAAGACATTACAATTATCTTCTTTGATAGAATTAATTCCGATATATGAACTCTCTTTACGAGTTTTTCCGCCATCAATAATTTTTATTATTTTTTTGTAATTTTGCATAAGTTCGATGGCTATTTGTCTATATTGCGCGGGAATAACCAAAACTATCCCGTCGATATTACTATTTGTTTCGAAAATATCTAAAGTATGCTCTAAAATGGTTTTATCCCCAATTTTTAAGAATTGCTTCGGCAGGCTATTTTGGCATCTTGTTCCTGAACCTGAAGCAAGTATAATTGCATAATTTTTCATAGATAAATTTTAACTCAAATTTATTATTTATTAAAAGAATAAGAAAAATATTAAGAAATATTAATATTTACGATATTATCAGTCAATTTTTTGAGAGATAAAAACTTTATATAAGAGTAAGGGTTTAGTTATTTTTGTAGAAAGGTTATTACTATGGCATTAAATACGGGATTAAATTACGGGAATTATCAAGCGGGATTAGCTTCAGGCTATCAACAAACATTTGCACCGGCTCAAACACCTGCGGCTACGAATTTTGGCGCAACGCAATTTAATGGAATGAATAACTTCAATACAGGAAATTTGTTTCCGTCAACAACATTCAACGGATATACACCAACAACGGATTATTCAAACGATATAATGTTTCCTCCGGAATTGGCGATGAATTATAATCAGTTTGCAGCGCAAACCGGAGTCCCGCAGCAGACTCAAACTCAAACACCAACGCAAACACAGACAACAACTTTTACAGGGAACGATTCCTATGAAAATCAATCGCAAATGGAAGCTGCAATGGCACAGAACCCAAATTTGAGAGTTACAGAAAACGGTAACTTATATACAGTAACTAATACAGGTAAAAAAGCCGGAGTATTTACGGGAATCGTTGCTTCTCTTGGAAGGGAAATATCAAAAGCTTTTAAGGGAGGTACTTTCACAAAAGCCGCGCTTAATCTTAAATCTTTGGCAGTAAAAGTGCCTGTATTCGCCGTCATTGGATGGGGAATTGGGGCTTTAGCAGACAAATTTTTCAATTCATACAGTGCAAAAGCTGCTGATGCCCAAGGACAAGCTGCGCAACAACCACTTTCGCTAAGAGCTTGATGCAGCAATAGAAAAAGCCTGACCTCTTACCTTCTAAACTTCTGCATATAATTGTTCAAGTTGCCCGAGTTTTGTGTTTATTTCGCTCATCAAGTTTACATTTTCACTTTTGCGAGCGCAAGCTAATGCTTTCTTAAGCAATTTATGGGCTTTTTCAATATTATTAAATTCAACCATTATGTCTGCTGCAGCGACATAATTTTGAGCGGCTTTAACCGGAGATTTGCCATCTGTATAATCTTTTACAGCTGAAGAATATAATTTTAACGCTTTTTCCGGTTCGTCAAATTTTAAATGTGCCTTTGCGGTATTAGAAGCTACAAAACCTTTTAAATTATAATTATCAGTCTGTCCTGCGACTTCATTTGCGGCATCATAATAATTAAATGCTTCCTGATCATACATATCGGTATAAATATTGCCTACTTTTGTTAATGATGCTGATTGCGCCGGAAGATTATCAGCTTCGCCTGCATGGGATACTGCACTCATATAATGCGCAATGGCAGGAGTGATTTGGTTTACATCATCATAAATTTGTGCCATAGAATAATAAGCTTTAGCTTTAACGTTTTCATCAGTTGTTAATTTTATTGAATGCCTGTAACTTTTTAGTGCTTGCGGAAAATAATTATGATCATCATAAATTTTTCCGACTTCATAATATATTTTGCCTGAAGTTTCGGTATCGTCAAGCTCGTTAGCCCTATTTAAGGCTTTTTCAAAAGATTTTATGGCCATTTCAGGGTTTTGTGCATAAGCATATTTCTTTGCCTGAATAAATAAATGTTTAAGTTCTTTATCTTGCGGTATTCTTAAAGAATTTCCGGCAACAGCGATAGGAATAACTTTGGTGTTTTCGACAGCGGAAACGATTTCTTCCTCACCTGAAGTTTCTTGTCTTTCTTCGCTTCTTTTGGTTGCGCTTGTGCTTCCGTCAGGAAATTTTACCAAAAATCTTTCATTGATATCATTCTCGTCATATTTAAAATTGATTTTTTGTAAGAATAGTGTATCAACCCAATTTTGAACAACTTTTGAATCTTTATTAAGAGTTTTTGAAATATGCTCATCTAATAAGGATGCTGCAGAATTAAGATTTGTTCTGATTATTTTTGTATTAGGAGATGGTTTGCGAACTTGTTTTTCTATAAGAGCAATATATCCGTTTACTTCTTCAGATATATCTTCGGGTGTGCCAATTGCAATTGCGGTATTTTTGAAATCTTTTAAGATTTGAGCTATGTTAATTTGCGGATTGATTGTTTGATGTGTTGTTTGCTGCTGCGGCTTTTGAATATATGAAGCTGCAGCGTTTTGTTGCGGCCTAATGTTTAAAGGCGCATTTATATTGACATTGCTATACGCGTTAGGAACAAATTTTTGTTCATAAGCAGGGGTATATGATGGTCTTTTTTGTTCGACATATTGCAGACCTTTGCTTTTTGCGTTTTGTCCGTTATCTTCTCTTTGCGCATCTGAAGTCGTTGAACGTTGTTCTTCTTCACGTCTTTTTACACGACTTCTTGCATCTTGACTTACATAAGGTCTTTGAAATATATTACTTAAACTTAACGCCATACCCTGTTACTACCCGTCTGATATACTTTTCTACACTTTATTTGTACCATATTTGCAGGGAAATGTAGTCAGTCTTTGGATTGATATTTCCCTATTCTTATTTAAGGATGAGTCGTAAAAAGTCAACTTTAACTATCTCAATAATTCATTGACAAGAGTATAATTTATGTACAGAATAGAAATAGAGGGCTAATAATTATTGAATAAGCCGAGGGGATATAAAAATGGTAAAAGAAACATATTTACATGAACAACACATTGCTTTAGGAGCAAAGATGGTTGATTTTGCAGGCTGGCACATGCCTGTTCAGTACACCTCAATTATTGAAGAACATAACACTGTTCGCGAAAACGTCGGAATTTTTGATGTATCTCATATGGGAGAAGTTTTTATAACAGGTAAAGATGCTACTGCATTTTTAAATAAGATTGTTCCGCAAAATATCAGCAAATTAAAGTACGAAAAAGCCGTTTATTGCCAATTAACAAAGGAAAACGGCGGTTTGATTGATGACCTTATCATATATAAATTGGGAATAGAAAGTTATTTGATTATTTGTAACGCATCCAGAGTTGACGAAGATATAAATTGGTTTTCAATAAATAAACAAGGATTTGATGTAAAAATTGATAATCAATCGCATAATTATTCGCTGTTAGCAATTCAGGGGCCGAAGGCTATTACATTAATGCGTAAGATGGGTTATGATATAACCGAGCAAAAATCTTTTACCATAAAACCGGCCCAAATTGCAGGTCTGAAATTGCTTGTTGCAAGAACAGGTTACACAGGAGAAGACGGATTTGAGCTTCTTGTAGAAAATGAGCATGTTGAATTCTTATGGAACAGTGTTTTAGAACAAGGAAAAGAGTTTGATATAAAACCAATCGGACTCGGTGCAAGAGATACTTTACGTCTTGAAGCCGGTTTACATTTGTACGGCAACGATTTGGATGAAACAACAACACCTGTCGAAGCGGATTTGATTTGGTCAATTCCTCAGGATAAAGAGTGTGATTACAACGGCAAAGAAGTTATAATGGAACAAATATCCAAAGGGGTTGAGCGCAGACTTATCGGTTTTGTTATGGAAGACAGAAATATTGCGCGTCACGGTTACGATATTTATTATAATGAAGAAAAAATCGGACAGGTTACAAGCGGATGTGTTTCCCCGACGACAGGTAAAAATATCGGTTTAGGGTATGTAAAAAATCTTCCGGAAATATGCAATGGCGCAATCATACAAATTATGATAAGAGATAAATTGCATAACGCAAAGGTTGTAAAAAGACCGTTTATATTAAAAAGGAATAGAGTATAGATTAATTAAGGAGTATAAAAATGAATAAAGATGATATGTTATGTTCAAAATCACACGAATACATTGTAAAAGATGGTGATAAGTATGTAATCGGCTTAACCGACTATGCGGTTGAACAATTGGGAGATATCGTATTTTTGGAATTGCCTGAAGTAGGCAGCGAGTTTTCAAAAGGCGAAACTTTTGCAAATATAGAATCCGTAAAGGCTGCTTCAGAAATATATATGCCAATATCGGGGAAAATTGCTGAAATCCATGAAGAATTGATTGACGCCCCTGAAAAACTTAATGAAGATTGGTTTGAAGGCGGATGGCTTGTAAAAATCGAAGCTAACGATGCAGAAGCAGATTCTCAAGATTTAATGTCTTATAATGATTACAAAGCGGAAGTGGAATAGATATGAAGAACTTTTTAGTACATAATGATGAAACAATAAAACAAATGTGCGAAACCGTCGGAATTCGCAATGTAGAAGATTTATTTAAGCAGATTCCCGAAAGTATCAGGATGAAATCCCTTGATTTGCCTGAAGGCTTGAGTGAGTTAGAAACTCAACGCAAGGTAAAGAAACTCGCTAAAGAAAATAAGTCAGAATACGTGAATTTTATGGGTGGAGGAATATATAACAAATTCGTTCCAGCCTGTATCTCGCAAGTAGCAAGCCGATTTGAATTTAATACTGCTTATACTCCGTATCAGCCTGAAATTTCGCAAGGTACATTACAGGTTATGTACGAATTCCAGACAATGATTTGCCGATTAACAGGCATGGATATTTCAAACGCTACGGTTTATGATGGCGGAACAGCTTGTGCAGAAGCTATATTAATGGCTTGCAGAATTGCAAAAAAATATAAGGTCTGTGTTTTAAATTCTTTAAATCCGGAATATAAAAAAGTTATTGAAACGTATACTTATTCACAAAATATTGAAGTGGATTGGGTGGATGAAGTTCCTGCGCAAGCCTCGGATTATGCTTGTGTTTTGGTGCAAACTCCCGATTATTACGGTGAGATAATTGAACCTAAAAAATCTGATGATTGTTTGCTTGTCGTTTGTGTTGATGTTTCGACATTATCAATACTAAAACCGCCGTCTGAATATGGCGCGGATATTGTTGTAGGTGACATTCAAACTCTGGGTATACCGATGAATTTCGGCGGGCCGAGTGCAGGATTTGTGGCTTGCAAAGAGAAATTTATGCGCCAATTACCTGGCAGATTAGCCGGCAGAACTGTTGATAAGGATGGTAAACAGGCGTTTTGTCTTACTATTCAGACTCGCGAACAGCATATTAAACGTGAGAAAGCAACAAGTAACATTTGTTCAAATCAAGCGTTAGTTGGACTTTGTGCAACTCTTTATTTGTCTGTTATGGGTGAAGAAGGTTTTTATCAGGCAGGCGCACTTTCTGCTTCCAATGCTCACAAACTTGCCGATAAGCTTACTCAAAAAGGTTATAAAGTTTTGAATAAAAATTTCTTTAACGAATTTGTTGTAAATGTTGGGAATTCGGCTGATTTCTTGAGTAAACTTGATAAAAACGGAATTTTGGGCGGAATAAAATTGGATGAGAACAGAATTCTTGTTGCCGCAACAGAAATGATAACGGATGAAGATATTGAAGCTTATATTAGTGCCGTATAATATATTTATTTTTTGTTCTGTTTAGGATATAATCAGATTGCGTTAATTACATTTTTGAAAGGTTATTTTAAATGAATAAAAGTCAGTCAACGGGTATGTATGTAATTTTGGCTATAATTGTTGTTGTATTTATTTCAACAATTTTTATGACAGGTCCATCAACTAATACTTCGGAAATTTCATATTCTAATTTTTTGCAAAGATTAAACAATAATGAGTTTTCTAAAATAGAAAAGTATGACGATATGTTGATTGCAATACCGAAAGACCAGCCAAAACCTGCAAAATCGAAGGTTCAGGAGGGATTAAATACCAATTCTCCGTTTTTAATTCCTGACGGACAAAATGTGCAGGCTCCTTTATTCCAATACAAGGTGCAAATTCCCGTAAATGATGAAACTTTAATAGAAAAATTAAATAATTCGGGCGCAGATATTACGGTGAAAAAAGCTCCGGAATCAAATCAACTTTTAGGCAATATCGGAACATTTTTAATTGTTCTATTTGCAATAATCTCTTTAGGTTTAATGTTAAAAGCAATTCAATCTGGCGGCGCGCAGGCAATGTCGTTTGGCAAAAGCAAAGCAAAAATGCTTTTGGATTCAAAAGTTAAAACAACATTCAAAGATGTTGCAGGGATTGATGAAGAGAAAAAAGAACTTGAAGAAATCGTCGACTTCTTGAAAAACGGCGAAAAATATATGAAGTTGGGAGCAAAGATTCCTAAAGGAGTGTTACTTGTCGGACCACCGGGAACAGGGAAAACTTTGATGGCAAAAGCTGTTGCAGGAGAAGCAAATGTGCCTTTTTTCTCAATCTCGGGTTCTGATTTCGTTGAAATGTTTGTCGGTGTTGGTGCAAGTCGTGTTCGTGATTTGTTTGAACAGGCTAAAAAACATCAACCTTGTATAATATTTATTGATGAAATAGATGCTGTCGGACGTCAACGCGGAGCTGGACTTGGCGGCGGTCACGATGAAAGAGAACAAACTTTGAACCAATTGTTGGTTGAAATGGACGGGTTTGATGCTAACACTAATATTATCGTTATTGCGGCAACAAACAGACCTGATATTTTAGATAATGCCCTTTTAAGACCGGGAAGATTTGACAGACAGATTTATATAAATGCTCCCGACGTTAAGGGTAGAGAACAAATTTTAGAAGTTCACGCAAGAAATAAAAAACTTGATTCCGATGTTGATTTAAAAGTTTTAGCAAAAAGGACTCCGGGGTTTACGGGTGCTGATTTGCAAAACTTATTGAATGAATCTGCTCTTTTGGCGGCTCGTAACGGTAAAGATAAAATTTCTATGGATGATGTTGATTCTTCTATTGACCGTGTAATTGCGGGTGTTGAAAAGAAAAGCAAAGTAATGACCGATAAAGATAAAGAATTAACTTCTTATCATGAAGTAGGACACGCATTGATAGATAAATTATTACCTGATGCAAATGAACTTCACAAGGTTTCTATAATCCCACGCGGTATGGCTTTAGGGGTTACTTGGACAAGACCGAAGGATGAAAGTGTTCATGTAAGTAAAGCCAAATTGTTAGCTAAAATCGCGGTTTCATTAGGCGGACGCGCCGCAGAAGAAATCGTTTACGGCAAAAATGAAATATCCACAGGTGCTTCTCAAGATTTAATCAATGTAACGGATATGGCACGTAAAATGGTTACTGCGTGGGGTATGTCAGAAAAATTAGGACCTATGGCTTACGGTAAAAATCGCGAGAATGTATTTATGGGCAGAGACTTCGGACATCAAAGAGATTATTCTGAACAAGTAGCATACGAAATTGACGAAGAAATTAAATCAATTGTTGATGAACGCTATGAATTAGCTAAAAAACTTTTAACAGAAAATCGTGATATGCTTGAAGCGATTTCAAAAGAATTGTTAGACAAAGAAACGATTGACGAAAAAGAATTTGAAGAAATCATGGAACGCGTAAAAAACAGCCGCGGTTTGTCATAAAAAAATAGCAGGATAGAATTATGAAAAAGAATATAATTATAATATTCCTTTTATTTACAATGTTACCTGCTTTTGCATCAGATTGGGTTCAAATCAGCGAAAAAGATTATATGGATTTATCAAGTATAAATGAATATAATACCATTGGACTATATGCTGATGATGTCTTGTATTCTGTATGGATAAAAAATTTGAATGACAAAAGTGAATTTTGGACAAATTTGGAAAAAATGCTAAATAAAAAGTTGTGGTATTCTATGTCACAACATGTAGTAAATTGCTCAAGAAGGGAAATTGCAACTAAACATTCGGCTTTATATGATACAAAAAATAATAGCATTTATGATAAGGAACTATATTTGGAGTGGGGGAGCGTAGTCCCGGATACTAATGGAGAATATTTATATTCATTAGTTTGTAGTGCTAATCAAGCTTCAAACCCATCAAATGAAATATATGATACAAATTCAAATATTAAAATTAAGGTTAAGCACAGAAGAAAATAATGTATTATTTTGGTGCGGTTGAAACCACACCCTACATATTTGTTAATTGGGTGAAACCCAACAAAATTGATTGCCTTATGGTATAATTCTTTTATGATAAACATTTCAACAAATTCAAATCTGTTGGCGTTATGTGTCAATTATAATGATTTTAATGACATTGAATATAATTGTGATATTTTAGCGCTTAAATTTGATGAGGATATTGAAAAATCAAAAGAAATTTTAAAAAATATTTTGCCTCAAATTAGGAAACCTTTAATGATTTGCGGATGCGGAAAAGATGATGTCGACTGTATTCTTTTGCCTGAATTGATAAAGGTTTTAGATAGAGAATGTATAATTTCTTATGTAACCGAAAAAAACTATAAAGATATAATACCGTCTGTAATTTCAGGCGGTCATTATGCGGTTCTAAAAACTCCTATTGACATAAATCTTGCAAAAGAATTAAACATATTATGTATGAAACTGGGCTTATCATCAGAAAAAATAATAATGAATACAGATATCGGAGCATTAGGTTACGGTTATGAATACGGTTACAGCATAATGGAAAAAGTTATTCAAGAAGCTCAAAAAGGGGATTCATATTTGGATATGCCGTTAATTTCGGAAGCCGCTTTAGAAGTTGTAAAAACAAAAGAATACAAAACAGGTTCTGATGAAGCAAGAGTAAAGCTTGAAATTTGTGCGTCGTCAGGCGCCATAGCTGCAGGTGCAAATATTGTTGTAATGAATAGTGCACAGGGCGTAAAAACAGTTAAGGAGTTAATTTAATGGAATTATCAGGATTGCAAATTTTTAAATATACTCCTGCGGCTAAAAAACTTCAGCACACAAATTGTAAAGATTGCGGTTGTCCGACCTGTATGATTTTTTCAATGAAACTTGCAAAACAGCAAATAGAAATTGACAAATGTCCTTATTTAGATGAGGAATTAAAAGATTTGTATTTGCAAAATATCAGGCAGGCGCAAAAAACTATTGAAATAAACGGTTTAAAAATCGGCGGAGAAGACGTTCTTTTCAGACACGAAAAAACTTTTAATAACCCGACAGCTCTTGCAGTTATTGTTGATTGCTCAATTTACGATTATAAAAGCAAGATTAAAGAAATTTGCGATTTTGAATTGAAATGGGCAAATGAGATTTTTAAAGTTGATTTAATTATTTTAAAAAATTTAAAAGATAATTTAGAATTATTGAAAAAATCGAAAGAACAATCAAAACCGATATTTGTATCTTATGAAGAGTTTAAGGCTTTAGGTTTCAATATTATTGAAGAACAAGATTTCCAAGTGACAAAAAATTTGCTTATAGAAACAAGGTGCAAAGCCATTATTGAAAAAGATGAAAACTATAGCGCACCGACTTGCGTTGTTATGAAAAAAGATGATGAATATAGTGTGTGCGCAAGAGCAAGCTATTATTTGTGTAAATATGCGAATATGATAGTCTTTCAAGCGTTTGATAAAAATACTTTATTAAGTCTTATAATGCTTCGTCAAAATATTTATACAGACCCTAATAAGACACTGCAGGTTGATTCGGGGTTGTACGAATTTAATAACCCTGACAAGACATCCATAATATTTTTGACAACAAACTTTGCTCTGACATATTATGCAGTGGCATCAGAACTCGAATCGTTACCCGTTCCGTCGTATTTAATCGTCGTTCCTGCACAAGGGATGAGTGTTTTAACCGCTTGGTCCGCAGAAACATTTAACCCTGAAGTTGTAAAACAAACATTAGAAAAACTTGATATAAAAAATAAAATAGATACCCGCAAAATAATTATCCCAGGTCTTTTAGGTGAAATGACAGAAGAATTGCAGCAATATTGTTCCGATTTTGAATTCATCAAAGGAACAAACGAGGCTTCCGATATTTCAAAATTCGTAGAAAAATTACTTAAAAAGTAAAACGACAATTTCGCCCGCATTTAATGTAATATTTATTTTCCCAGATTTAACCGCCGGCATGGCGGAAATTTTAGCAGGAATAATATTAGAGCCTTTTATGTA
>OMVC01000111.1 GCA_900314375.1 uncultured bacterium | reverse complement strand
TGGTTGGCTTCGAGTTCTGTCGTAAATGATTTAACTGATATTTATAAATTACTTCAAGAAGGTGTTGATGAAGGTGATGATGATACAGAACTTTCACAAACTTCTAAAAAGAAAAGACTCAAGAAAGCAGAAATTTCCGGTATGGGTAATGTTAATGCAAACGTAAGCGGACCGAAATTAACGAGAAGTAGTTTTAGTCGTCAGATGATTCGTCGGGATTTAAGATCTATACTTGATTCTTCAGTTCGTAGCAGAAGATTATATAAGCCGACAGAACCGCCTGAAGATTTTGATATTGGTAAAAAATAATATTATTCGATATTATCTAATATGAACTTGCCGATTTTTCCTTCTCGAAAATCGCGCAAAATGTACCCTGCTGTTCTTTCAATATCAGGTTCATCGCCTAAACGAAGCCATTTTCTGGCAATTGCAATATTTTCAATATTTAATTCTGTTTCTTGCTCCAGATTATAAAATTGTTTAAAAATTTCTTTTTGGGAAGGTTTTAATAAATTTAAAAGTTCTATGGCAACGGGTTCGTTTGAATATGCGTTATCACCTACCGAATTTACAAACGCAAGTTTATTTGCGCGTTGTTGGTCTTCTTGTTTCATAGGAATAATACCGGGGGTATCAAGAAGTTCTAATTGCGGATTTATTCTAACCCATTGTTGTTGTCTTGTGATGCCGGCTTTTGCGCCTGTTTTTGTTTTAGATGAACGGGTAAGTTTGTTTATAATACTTGATTTCCCAACATTTGGCATCCCGACTACCATGATTCTTGCAGGACGTCTTAATAGTCCCTTTGCCATAATAGCTTGAATTCTCGGTTCTGAAAGTCTGATAGCTTCTTTTACTATGATGTTTAAATCTTTAGAACTTTTTGAGGTTGTAGGAATAACGGAAGTTTGAGTTTCTTGTTTTAAATAATTGATGAATTTTTCGAGTTCTTTTAAATCAACTAAATCGGATTTATTAACCAACAAAAAACGGGGCTTCCCGTTTAGAAGTCCCGTAATATTGTCATATCTGCTTGATAGCGGTATTCTCGCATCAATAACTTCTATCACGGCATCCACTAAAGAAAGCTGTTCCTTTAGCTTCTTTTCGGCTTTTGCTATATGCCCCGGATACCAGTGAATATGTGTTTTATTTCTTTTCAATTTTTTCCTTAATACGAGTTGCTTTACCTGAACGTTCTCTTAAGTAGTACAATTTAGAACGTTTAACATCACCGCGTCTTAATACTTCAATTCTGTCGATTCTTGGAGAGTTGATTAAGAATACACGTTCTACACCAACACCTTGGAATACTTTTCTGACAGTAATGGTTTTATTCAAACCTGCACCATGCATTTTTATAATAGTACCTTCAAATGCTTGGATTCTTTCTTTGTTACCTTCAACGATTTTTACAAATACTTTAACAGTATCACCTGCATTAAATGTAGGCAATTCGCTTTTTAAATATTCTTTTTCTAATTCATCAATTACAGGATTATTCATTTTTCTGCTTTCCTTTATATTTCTATAATGCTACTTATACAATTCCTTAATTGCGCTTAAAGGATTCTTTCCACATAAAAATCCACGCAACGCACGTTTGCATATTTGATAGTATTATAAACATTTTTTATTTGCAAGTGAATAAAATATGTTTTAAAGATTTGTTAATAAAATTAGTTATAATTCTTGTGTAATATTTCTTAAATTTATGCGCAGATATCGTGTTTGGGGTAAAATGATACTATGATGTTCAAAAAAGAGGAATTGATAATAGCAACGGGAGCAGAGGTTCTAAAAGATGACGGGGGAAATTGCCGTTATACAATATCAACCGACACCCGAACAATAAAAAATGGTGACATTTATCTGCCGCTAAAAGGAGAAACTTTTGACGGGGAAAAATTTATTGATAAAGCTCTTGAAGCGGGTGCGGATGCTTATTTTACAACAACTGATAATATTTATGACGGGGCAAAATTTGTATTAAAAGTTAAAGATACAAAGCAAGCTTACATTGATATTGCAAATTATTGCAGAAAAAAAATCAATCCGATTACTGTCGGTATAACGGGTTCTGCAGGAAAAACGACAACAAAAGAGCTCGTTTATTCTGTTTTAAAAGAAAAATTTAATACTCAAAAGACATTTTCAAATCACAATAATGAAATCGGTTTTTGTCAAACCGTATTGGGTATGAATAATGATACCCAAGCCTTAATTGTTGAAATGGGTATGCGCGGCTTAGGTGAAATTGAAGAAATTTCAATTCCTTTAGAGCCTGATTTTGCAATAATAACTAATTGCGGAAGTGCGCACATTGGCAGATTGGGTTCATTAGATAATATAGCAAAAGCAAAATGTGAAATTGCCAAAGGCTTAAAAAAAAGTGGTACGTTTATTGCGTTAAATCAGGATATTATAAAAAAACATCTGGATTTTGACGGAGAAAAAATTTTTTATTCAATAGATGATGTTGAGATTATAGATAAAGCTCCTTCGTATTCAAAATTCAAGTATAAAAATTACATATACGAGTTGAATGTTGAGGGGGAATATAATATTGAAAATTCGTTATCCGCAATAGAATTAGGGTTAAAACTGGGAATGGATACGGAGTTAATAGCCAATGGATTAGCATCTTATCGTCCGATTGAAAAGCGATGGGAAGTTGAAGAAATTAAGGGATTTAAATTTATAAATGACAGTTACAACGCAAATCCCGAATCTATGAAAGCGTCCGTAAAGACCTTTGTCGAATTGTACAAAGAGCCTGTTGTCGTTTTGGGAGATATGGGCGAACTTGGTGAAGATGAAGACAAATACCATTTTCAAGTGGGTGAATTTTTATCTTCGCTTAATAAACAAGCAATGTATTTACTTGTAGGCAAATTGGCTAAAAATATAGGAAAACCTTTGGAAAATAAGGGTATAAAAGTTGAATATTTCAATAATACACAGGATGTTTCTTGTTACATTGTTGAAAATTTGGATAAGAGTAATACAATATTTTTGAAGGCTTCGCGCTCAATGAAGTTTGAAGAAATATTGAACAAAATAAGGGGATAAATTTAATTATGATAATGACAGCTGTAGCATTTCTTTTGGGGCTGATTTTATGTTCGTTATTCGGAGTTCCGTATATAGAAATGCTTAAAAAGAAGATGATAGGGCAGTATATTAAAGAATTAGCACCTGATTCACATGCTAAAAAACAAGGAACACCGACAACAGGCGGAGTCTTTATTGTTTTGGCAATTATTATGGCATCGGTTATCGCATTATCTTTAGCGCAAAAAATGACAACCACTGCGCTTATTGCGATAATAACACTCGGATTTTACACTTTGGCAGGGTTTCAGGATGATTATATAAAGATAAAAGGTAAAGGTAATGATGGGTTGACTCCGAGGGGAAAACTCTTTAGGCAAATAGCAATCGCCTTATTACCGACAATTGTTTTATTGATAGATAATCCTGCAGCATGTACATTTGAAATTTGCGGGTATATGATAAATTTAGGCTGGTTTTATCCGTTTTTTGCTGTATTTATAATTACGGGAGCTTCAAATGCTTATAATTTA
This sequence comes from uncultured bacterium, assembly GCA_900314375.1. Lineage (GTDB taxonomy): Bacteria > Cyanobacteriota > Vampirovibrionia > Gastranaerophilales > Gastranaerophilaceae > Zag111. Next base: position 10,953 of record OMVC01000111.1, on the reverse strand, counting down.
ACTGATGGATTGGACGGTTTGGCTGCGGGATGCGGAGTTTCTTCTTTTATTGCAGCAGCTATTATAGCATTATTATTGGGAGAAACTGATTTGGCAATAATTTCGGCATCAGTTGCAGGCGCATTAGCCGGATTTTTAGAATACAACAAACCAAAAGCTCAAGTATTTATGGGTGATACCGGTTCTTTAGCAATTGGCGGTTTGTTAGGTACTATTGCAGTTTTAGGTAAATTTGAATTTTTGCTGATATTCTTCGGTGCGGTTTTTGTAATTGAAACATTATCGGTCATTATTCAGGTAACGAGCTTTAAAACTACCGGTAAAAGAGTTTTTAAGATGGCACCGATACATCATCATTTTGAGTTATTAGGATGGAGCGAAAAGAAGGTTGTTACGGTGTTTGCTATTGCGTCATTTGTGTTTTCCGCAATAGCGGTATTGTTATATGAATTGGTTGCAAAGGGGATTATATAATGAGTGTAAGGGGTAAAAAAGTTTTAGTTTTAGGTTTATCTAAAAGCGGAATTGCTGCTGCAAAATTTGCCAAAAAACATGGCGCAGATGTGTATTTAACAGAATCTGCCGATATTACAACAAAAGAACAGTCGGATAGAGCAAAGGCTTTGGAGGATTTAGGAGTCCATGTTGAGTATGGCGGTCATTCGGAGGCTTTTATTAAAAAATCAGATTTTGCGGTTACAAGCCCGGGTATTTCGCCAAGAAGCGATATAATAAGAAAAGTCAGAGCAGAACAAATCCCTGTTATTTCGGAATTAGAGTTGGCTTATCGAGAATGTGATATTCCGTTTATAATAATTACGGGAACTAACGGTAAAACAACGACCACTTCTCTAACGGAACATATTTTATCAAAAAAATTAAGAACAAAGGCTTGCGGAAACATTGGCACTCCACCTTGCTCCATGGCTGATGAAAATTTAGATTATTTTGTTTGTGAAGCCAGTTCATTCCAACTTGATATGAGCACTTCACTAAAACCATATATCGCAGTTTGGACTAATTTTACTCCGGATCATATAGATTGGCATAACGGTTTGGAAAATTATTTCAATGCAAAAGCAAGAGTTTTTAGAGAACCTCAAACCGCAAAATATTGTGTACTAAACGCAAAAGACCCGAAACTTTTGGAATTTTCAAAAGAAGTTAAAGGCAAATTATTTATGTTTGCGCAAAATCTTGGAGAAAATTGTTGTTACGAAGAAAATGGTTCAATTATTTTCAAACAGGACGGGAAAGCTGAAGAAATAATAAAAATTTCCGATTGTCCGTTGATTGGTGAGCATAATTATCAAAATATTATGTGCTCAATTATTTGTGCAAAATTAACGGGTATCGACAATGAAACAATAAAAAATGCAATTATGGAATTTAAGGCTCCTGCTCACAGGTTGGAAAAAATTGCGCAAAAAGACGGTATAACTTTTTATAACGATTCAAAGGCAACCAATCCGGAAGCTTCAATTGTTGCGATAAATTCCTTTAACAACCAAAATGTTGTCTTGATTGCAGGCGGCAGAGATAAGAATACTGATTTAACAGAATTCTGTCAATCAGTAAATAAACATATAACAACAGTTATATTAATAGGGGAAGCAACGGAAAGATTTGAAAGAGAACTTCGCAACAGCGGTTTTTCAAACATTATAAAAGAACAAACTTTAGAAGATGCAACGGATAAAGGTATTTCGTTAAAGCCTGATGTAATATTATTATCACCGGCTTGCGCAAGTTTTGATATGTTTAACAGTTACGAACACAGAGGAGAGGTATTTAGAGAACATGTCCTATCGCGAGTATAAATCACTCCAAAGACAAAACGAAAAAATAAAATTAACACAAAGGGGGGCAAAGTCAGATACTGTACTTTCTGCACCTGATAAACCTTTGATTATTATAGTGACCTTTTTGGTAATAATCGGTTTTCTTGCGATATTTTCCGCTACCGCGCCAAAATGTTCAAGAGAAGGCGTGAATCTTTTATCATTTCTGCTAAAACAAGTTTTCTTCGCAGGCGTTGGTTTCTTTTGTATGGCAAAACTTGCAGGATTTGATTATAAAAAACTTGAAAAATTTAATTATAAATTTTTATGGATTGTTTTAGTTTTATTGTGTATAGTAAAGTTTACTCCGTTAGGTTTGGAGATTAATGGTGCTCGCAGATGGATGAATTTAGGATTTATGCAATTGCAGCCGTCAGAATTCGCAAAACCTCTGTTTTGTATGTTGCTTGCATCTGCATTTAAAGATAGGGTAAATTTAACAGACGGAAAGCTTTGGACAAAAGTTTTTGTTCCTTTAATTATTGTGTTGTTTTTAGTCTTTAAACAGCCGAATTTGAGTATGGTAATAATATTGTTAATGACCGGATTGGCTTTGTATTTAGCAGCTGGCGGGCCTATGTTGCTTTTGGGTATAATGGGAGGAGTTGTCGGCGTTGGGCTGATTTCAATAATTCCAAAATTGCTGCAAGGTTATCAGATGGATAGAATTACAATTTGGTTAAATCCGGGAAGTGATGCGCAGGGTAAAGGCTATAACATTATCCAATCATTGATTGCGTTTGCTTCAGGCGGTTTTAGCGGGACAGGTTATGGCGGTTCTATTCAAAAACTGGCATATTTGCCGGAATGTCATACAGATTTTATTTTTTCAATAATTGCGGAAGAATTCGGATTGCTTGGTTGTTTCTTTATAATTGGGCTATTTGCGGCACTTGTTCACAGAGGAATGGTAATCGCTAAGCGCTGTCCTGATATGTACGGCAAATTGCTTGCAATTGGTATAACATTTATTTTCGGATTTCAAGCATTTTTAAATATGTCGGTTGCAAGTTCACTATTGCCTGTAACGGGAGTAACATTACCGTTTATAAGTTATGGCGGAACATCCATTATTGTATTTTTATCTATGATTGGAATTTTATTAAATATATCAAAACAGAGAATTAAACGTGCAAGGACGGAAAATGAATAAAAAAACATATTTTATAACAGGCGGAGGAACGGGCGGACATATATATCCTGCAGTTGCTGTTGCTGACGGACTTTTGAAAAGAGAAGATACCGAAAAAATTTATTATGTAGGAAACCCTAATAATTTAGAAGCTAATATTGTAAAAGAAAAAAATTATACTTTTTTGCCCGTAATGAGTTCGGGTATGCCAAGAAAAGCTTGTATTGAACTGGTAAAATGGGCATATCAAATGTTTATCGGCTGGATAAAATGTTTAGGTTATATAAAAAAATACAAACCTGACGTAATTTTCGGAACGGGCGGTTATGTATCTGCACCTATATTATTTGCGGCTATGACAATGAAAGTACCTTTTGTTATGCACGATTGCGATGCAAATCCGGGGCTTGTCACAAGAAAGCTTGCTCCGTTTGCAAAAAGTATTTCTGTTGCTTTTGAAGTTGAAAAGGAAAAATTAAATAATAAAGATTGCCATGTAAACGGTAATCCGATAAGAGAACAGTTTTCAATATTGACAAAAGATTTGGCAAGGCAGGCTTTGGGTTTGGAAAATAAGTTGACACTGTGTGTTATGGGTGGTTCACAAGGTGCAAAAAAAATAAATGAAGCGACTGTTCAAATATTGAAAGAATTATCCCAAGATATGGATATACAAGTTATTTTCCAAACAGGTAAAAGAAATTATGAAGATGTAATTAAGGCTTTAAAAAATGTATATCCTGATTGGGAGCAAAATAAAAATATTATTCTTCGACCGTATTTTGATAATATGACAGAAGTATTAAAAGCAAGTGATATTGGAGTATCGAGAGCAGGTTCTTTAAGTATTTCGGAATTGTGCGCAAGTTCAATTGCAACAATATTTATACCATATCCTTATGCTGCCGCAGATCACCAGAGAAAAAATGCAAAATATATGGTAGAAAACGGTGCGGGAATTTATCTTGAGGATTCTGATACTACTCCTGAAACTCTGTTGAATTCGATTAAATCTTTAATAAATGAACCAAAATATTTAGAAGAAATTCAACAAAATGCTTCAAATATGGCAAAATTTGACGGTGTAGAGAAAATAATAAAACAAATTGAGCAATGCGCTTAATTAAAATAATCAGAAATTATTTTTTCTATTTTTAGCGCACACTTTCCGTCACCATAAGGGTTTTGGTTTATTAACCTTGTTTGAGCAAATGGCTTATCAAGAATTTCTTTGCTTTGAGAAACTATTTTATCATAATCTGCCCCTACTAAAACCGAAACCCCGGCTTCAATTCCTTCCCATCTTTCGGTTTCATAGCGCATAACAAGTGTAGGACAGCCGAAAGTCGGTGCTTCCTCTTGAATTCCGCCCGAATCCGTCAGTATCAGTTTTGCGTGTTTCATAAGATAAACCAAATACGGATAATCCAGCGGTTTAAAAAGATGTACATTTTCGTATTTACTTAATCTTTGTTCAACTTTATCTTTTACATTCGGATTTGGGTGAACAGGCAGAACAAAAATATGGTCATTGTATTTTGTAACCAAAGTTTCTATGGCAGATAGGATTGAGTCTAACCTTTGTCCATGGTTTTCTCTACGGTGAACAGTAATCAACACCAGATTTTCATCAAATTCTATCTTGCTATTTTTAAAGAAATCTTTAGCACCGGAAACTGCATCATCAGATAAACAAAAAAGAGCATCTGTTACGGTATTACCTGTTATATATATTTTATCTTCATCAATTCCTTCTTTTAAAAGAGCCTGTTTATTATTATTAGTCGGAGCAAAATGCAATTGAGTAACCCGTGAAGTCATTTGGCGCATAATTTCTTCAGGAAACGGTTCATATATATCATAAGAACGTAATCCGGCTTCAACATGAAATACGGGAATTTTATTGTAAAAAGAAACCAACGCACCGCACAAAACCGTCATTGTATCGCCCTGTACAATTGTTGCATCTATTTTATATTTTGAAAAAACTTTAGCTTCCAACTCCGATAAAATCCTTGATTGTACTTCCGCTAATGATTGATTTGGACGCATACAGTCCAAATTTATATCTGCTTTCAATCCGAAGTATCCTAATGTTTGGTTGGATAATTCTTTTTGCTGTTCGGTATTACATATTAAAACTTCATATTTTTGCGGATATTTTTGCAATTCCAAAATGACCGGAGCAAGTTTTATTACTTCGGGACGGGTTCCAAATACAAATAAAATAACCTTTTTATCCATACAAAAAGTCTATTATAAAAATTAAACTTTTGCAATTCGGGAGAATAAATTTTTATATTGCCGAAATAACTGATATAAAAAAGTGTTTTCCATATAAAATATAGTTGTTTAAAGGAGGGAAAATGATAGATTTATTTATTAGTGAAGCTTGTCCGTATTGTCAAAAGGTAATGAAATATTTTGAAGAAAACAATATAGAATACAATAAAATTGATACTGCTGATGAAGATAATGTATTGCGTCTTATGACTCTTGGCGGAAAAGATCAGGTTCCGTTTTTATACGATGAGAAAACTGATGATCGATTGTATGAATCAGACGATATTATTGATTATGTAAAAAATAAGGAAATGTAATGAATAATTTTGATATGGATGAATGTTCTTCGCGCGGAGCTTGTACCACTGCGCCAAATATTGCTGCGATGCAGGAAATAATCCTTCTTATAATACAAAAAATTTCGTACTACAAAAGCAGATTAAAACATGCGCAAATTGAAGATTATAAATATGATAGCGAAATATTACATTTAATATGTATCCTTGCTTTTATTAATGATTACGAGGAATCTCAATTATATAGCACCATAATAAAAGCATTAGGTATAATAAACTATTTAAAAGATAAATATATAAAAAATGTTCAAAACCCGGAACCAATCTGCGATATTCCTTTAAATAGCGATACACGCCTGCCAAAGATGATATCTTTTGGCGAATCAATATTGCGTGCCAAATATATAAAAACGCGTAATACATATCAAAATTTGATTGATATTCTTGTCATGGTTGCCAAAAGTGCCGCTCTTAATCTTAAGTGGCTAAATTCATTTGATTTATATTCTGAAGATACATTTTATATTATTCTTAAAGCTTTCGATATTATAAATCGCAAAGGCTACGGTAATGAACAATCAATAAAAGACAATATTTCTTTATTGTCAGGTATCAGCTACAACATGCAAATAAAAATAGGGGAGGCTATTGTTAAAAGTTTCGGTAAAATATCAAAAACTTCCGTATCTTTTTCTTCTCAAAACGGCAAGGCAATACTTGTATCAGGGAATAATTTGTATTGTTTGGAAAAACTGTTGAAAGATACTCAAGATAAAGATATTGATATTTATACACATTCAGAATTATTAATCAGCCATACGCTTGAAAATTTTAAAAAATATACTCATTTAAAAGCTCATTACGGAAGCAGTTTTAAAAGTCCGATTAGAGATTTCGGCACATTTCCGGGGGCAATATTATTGACGGATAATTCTCCTCACACAACGGATTATTATTACAGAGGAAGAATATATTCTCTTGACGATATTGACAGAAAAGGTGTTATAAAACTTGAAGATACGGATTTTTCTCAAGTAATCGATTCTGCATTAGATGCAAAAGGTTTTTCTTCAGGCAAAATAAAACCGCAAAGAGTAATAGGGTATAACCCGGAAGAACTTTATGATTTGTTTAAAAATATTGCTCAAAAATTAAAAAACGATGAAATTAAACGTATTTATATTGTATGGGTAAATTCGTATTCTAAAATGCAAGAGGAATATTTTAAAAAATTATTTGATAAATTAAATGATGATGAGGTTGTAATTAGTCTTTATTATTCTTCGCAAAAGTCGAATGTTTATACAATAGATATGGGGCAAAGTATTCCTTTAGGGATAAATATGTTAAATAAATTGTTTGAACTATGCCCGATTGATGAAAAGTTTATTTTTTACATAACAACTTGTGATGTAATGACGTTTTCAGACGTTATAAATGTAAAAAACATGGGGGCAAAAAATATTTATATAATGTCTTGTCCGCCTGCTATTATAAATCCGACAGTCCTTGAAACCTTCAAAACAACGTACGATATAAAATCCTCCACGACACTCGAACAGGATATGAATGAAATAAGAGATTTATAATCGTTACTTATCGCTTATATACCCGTTTATAGCGGAATACGCAGCAACATAAGGTGAAGATAAATAAATAAATCCTTTGGTATTTCCTAAACGCCCGATAAAGTTTCTGTTTTGGGTAGTCAAACAAACTTCTCCGTCTGCTAAAATTCCTGCGTGAATTCCGACACAAGGTCCGCACCCCGGAGGTAAAATGGTTGCATTCGCGTCTAAAAAGATTTCTAACAAACCTTCTTTTAATGCTTGTTTATAAACAGTTCTTGAAGCAGGACAAATTAACATTCTTACGCCATCACAAACTTTTTTACCTTTTAAAATTTTCGCAACAACACGCATATCTTCAATTCTGCCGTTTGTACAAGTGCCGACATAAACCTGATTGACTTTTACATCATTCAATTCGCGCGCCAATTTTGTATTATCTACAGTATGCGGGCATGATACGGTATGTTCGATTGATGAAGCATCTATTTCAATTACGCGTTCGTAATTTGCATCACCATCAGGTTTTATTTCCCTATATTTATCCCCTCTGTTGTGTTCTTCCAAATATTTTTTAGTTTTTTCATCAGGAACAAACAGTCCGCATTTCGCACCTGCTTCTACTGCCATATTGGCAATAGTAAAGCGTTCTGACATTTCCATATTATCAATTGTATCGCCATGGAATTCCAAGGCCTTATATGTCGCACCGTCAGCTCCTATCATACCTATTAAATGAAGAATTAAATCTTTTGCGCAAATACCTTCTCTAAATTTACCGTTAACAACAACTTTAAATGTTTGCGGAACCTTTAACCATGTTTTTCCTAAAGCCATAGCAACCGCAACATCAGTAGAACCCATACCCGTTGCAAACGCACCCAAAGCGCCCGATGTACAAGTATGAGAATCCGCACCCACTAAAATTTCGGTGGGATTTACAAAACTTTCAATTAATCTTTGATGGCAAACTCCCGAACCTGATTCTGATAAAACAGCACCGTAATCTCTTGAAAAATCTCTTAATACGGTATGCATATTTGATAATTCTTTTCTTGGACTTGGGGACGCGTGGTCAATAAATAATATTGTACGCTCAGGATTGTTCAACTTATCTTTACCGAGTTTTTTAAATTCTTCCACAGTTAAAGGGCCTGTTCCGTCCTGTACCGCGCATACATCTACTTTTGCTATTACTAATTCGCCTGCGCGTACATCGTGATCGGAATGTTGTGATATTATTTTTTCAACCAAAGTTTGTCCCATTTTTTATCCCTCTTTATTTAATAATGTTTTTAATTCACTTATAACAACATCCAAAGCGCCTTGCTGTTCTTGGAATATTGTATGACAATCATTACAAGCTTTTTTATAAAATTCTTCATCTGATAATAATCTTTCTATGTGTTCAGATAATTGTTCGGGAGTTTTGACTATTTTACCTGCATCAGAGCGCGATAACAACCAATAGATATCTCTGAAATTATGAATAGAAGGCCCCGTTATTGTAGGTTTGTCATAAACGGTAGCTTCTAAAGGATTATGTCCGCCCGTTTTGTTAAAACTACCACCGATAAAAGCGAAGGAACAAATAGAATACATTTTGCTCAATTCACCCATAGTATCCAAAATTATTACATCCTTTTGGGTAAACTTATCATCAGCAGAGCGAAGTCCGTAATTTAAGCCCATATCATCAAGAATTTCCGTAATTTTAGGTAATCTTTGCATGTGTCGAGGAACTAACAATAATTTTATATCGTTATATTTTTCTTTTTTTTCTTTAAATATTTTCAGAATAATTTCATCTTCCCCTTTGTGGGTGCTTCCCGCAATTATTACTCTATATCCGTCCTGTCCCAAATCAACGGTCTCATCTGATTTTTTAACATCAAATTTTAAATTTTTCATAACGGATGTTCTGTCTTTCGGCGCACCGATTGCAAGCAATTTTTGCATATCAATCTCACTTTGGGTCAGAACTTTTGTATATTTTGATAATACAATTCCGAAAAAGAAACTGAATTTTTTATAAATAGAAAACGTAGAATCAGACATTCTGCCGTTTATACAATAAAGTGCGATTTTTCTTCTTTTGCATGATGAAGCAAAAACAGGCCACAATTCCGTTTCTGCAATCAGTACAACAGTCGGTCTGATTTTATTCAAAAAAGAATGAACACAATATGTAATATCAAACGGGAAATACGTTATATAATCCGCGACGCCTGAATATTTCTTTAATGCAATTTCTTGTCCCGTTTTTGTTCCTGTTGTTACAACTATTTTATAATCGGGAAAAACCTCTTTTGTCTTTTTAATAAGATTTTCCAATGCAATAACTTCACCAACCGAAACCCCGTGATACATGATAACTTTATCACCCAAATCAGGAGCCTTAAAAAATCCTAATTTTTCTTTCCACCCATATAAGAATTTTCCGCTTATTACACGGACAATGTAGTAAAACGGTAATAATACGATGAACAAAAACGTAGAAACAAGTCCGTATAAGAAAAATATATCAAAAATTGATATAAGTATTAAAATCAGCAATATTATTAAAATTGAATAAATAACCATGATATTAATAATTTATCGCAAAAATTAAAGTTTTCAATAAAAAAAGCCGATAATATATATGTAAATTTACAAAAAAGGTATACCATGGATATTTCAAGAATAGAGGCATATAACCCGTCAAGGATAGATTGGAAAAGACTTACCGCAAAAGAGATTATGCAGTATAAAAATCGCGGTGTAGAAGTTCCTGATATTTATCTTCAATGGGCAAATGATTTTTTAAATACGGTAGAAGCGCAAAGAAATGACCAAATAACATATGAAAGTGCAGAAGCTCAAGCTCGAAATCAAACCGCTGAAAAGGCTCAAAAATCAAATGGAGAACTGGTACCTGAAGATGACGGTTCTATTGACGGTAGCGTAGAAGGGGATAACAGCGATGAAGTTGTTCCTCAAGTTTCTATGGGAAATGCGGAGTTAAAAGTTAATGCAGGGCCGGAAACTTCTTCAAAAGTTGAAGATAAACCCTTGAGCGCTGCTGAAGTAAGAGAAAAAATGAAAAAAGACGGCGCAGATACAGTGAGTATTGCAATCGCGTTCAAAGGTTATAGTGATGCAAATTCGGCAGAGTCTGCAGCTTCTTCGGAAGTTTCAAATAACATTCAAGCTGCATCTGCTAATTCAATAGAAGAACTTGAGAGTAATATGCAGGATTTGATGTCAAAAATAGAGGAAGCGCAAAACGAAATAAAAAATTTGGCACCAAGAGCAAATGACCAAAGTGCAATAGCACAAATAAACAGATTACAGGCAGAAATAGATTCTTACACCCAGAGCGGTATATCAGAGCTTACAGGTGCCGGTGAAACATTTAACGAGTATGATTCTACATTGGCTCAACAGGAAGGTATTGGCGAAACCGCGCAAGAATACGGTACAGAAACTGTTGCCGCAGGGCAAGAGGTTCAAGACTATATTTTCTACAATGCTTTCGGGCGTAATGTTATATCTTCAGGTAAGAAAGCAATTTCTGAAGGTGAAAATGCGTTAAATATGCGTAATAATGCTTTGGGTACAAATCAAGACAGCCAATCAAGATTAAATGCTTTAGAATCCGAAATGCAGTCTCGAACAGGTATAAAGGTTGCTAATACTGCAGAAACTGAAGAAAACAATGAAGAAAATAATAATCTTGAAAAACAAGCAAATGAATCTCAACAAAAACCTGAATCGGATAAAGATATAAAAGCTTCTCAAAATGACGGTACGGATAATACCGATAAAGCAAATACGGATATCAACGAAATAAT
>OMVC01000106.1 GCA_900314375.1 uncultured bacterium | reverse complement strand
TTCTTGGTTCAGTTCTTTCTCTTTTGCTCGCAACAAAAGAGAAAGAATGAACAAAAAGAAATTCTCAATTTCTCACTACATTCCTATAATATTAATTATGGGCAAGGAGTTTTTGATATTTTTTATAGTCTTTGCCCCAATCATTCATTGAAATTATGACAGGCTGAAGGCTGTATCCAACATCTGTGAGCGTATATTCAACTTTTGATTTTTCCTGATTTCTGACAAGTAAACCGACTTCTTCAAGTTCCCTTAACTTGGTTGTTAAAACTTTCTGTGTAATACCTTTTAATGATTTTTTTATTTCGCTGAAACGCATTGTACCTGATAACAATTCTTTTATAATTAATATTTTCCACTTACAACCAATCATACCGATTGTAATTTCAACAGGGTTTTTCGGAAGTCTCTTTAAATCCATATATTTTCTCCTATAAAACCTGCTCTAACTCATCAAATGACATATCTTTAATACAGACCTGTGCATAATCATTTGGCAAGACATAAGATACACCGTCTGAATACGATTTTTTATCCGATTTCATGATGCGAATTATCGATTTTTTACCAAAAGCGTTCATCGGTTCGTATCCGTATTTTTTTATTAAATCCATACATAAAAAATAATACTCTTTTCCTGTCAGATTTAATTTTAACGCCATATTAAGCGCCTGTATAATGCCTTCGACAACACATTCACCATGAGTGTATCTTCTGTATTTAGTCAGAGTTTCAATTGCGTGCGCATAAGTATGCCCGTAATTTAAAATTCTCCGTAACCCGCTTTCTTTTTCATCTTTTTGAACAACCGAAATCTTTAAACCAACACAAATTGCAATAAGCTCTTGCAATATCAAAGCATCACGTTCTTTTATTTTTTCAATGTTTTCGGTTAAAAAATTTATCAGGTTAAAATCTTCTAAAGCCCCGCAGCTTTTTTCAATAAACGCATATTTTAAAACTTCTCCCATACCGCTTTGGAATTGTCTATTATCAAGCGTTTTTAAAAAATTCGTATTTATAAAAACCGCTTTAGGTTGATAAAAAGACCCTACCAAATTTTTACCAAATGCGGTGTTTATTGCTGTTTTCCCCCCGACAGAACTGTCCGTACAAGCTAATAACGTTGTTGGAACTTGAATAAAATCGATTCCGCGCATATAAGTTGAAGCTGCAAACCCTGCCAAATCACCAATTACTCCACCGCCTATTGCTATTATTGCATCTTTTCGCGTTAAGTTTCGGTTTTGTACAAAATCCAAGATTTTTGCATAATTTTTTATATTCTTTTCTGATTCACCGTCGTTCAAAACTAAAACTTTTTCTTTTGGGAAACACAACAACTTTGAATAAAGCTTATTAACCTTTTTGCTTATAACAACAACATAATTTTTTCCGCCTAAAAAATCTGTTATAGAGTCTTTTAGCGAATTTATATCCGAATTTGTAATATAAATCGGATAAGATTTGTTTTGTTCGGTTATTTTTACAACTAACTCTTTCATTACTTCCCTAATATTTCATTTACGATTTCATCCGCAGACTTATTATCCGTTAAAACAGTATAATGGGCAAGTTTGTAATTTTTTTCACGAATATTAAGCATATTTTGAATTGTTTCTATATTCATATTATCGGTAAGCAAAGGTCTTGTTATATCGTTTTTTATACGCTCGTATATTTTTTGAGCAGATGTTTTCAAATATATAACCGTATTATTACCGGATAATAAAAAATCTCTTGTGTCAGAATTTTCAAATGCGCCACCGCCTAAAGATACCACCGTATTATCTGACGGAATATTTCTTATTATATCGGCTTCGATTTTTCTAAAATATTTTTCACCTTTTGTTTTAAAAATTTCAGCAATGCACATTGATTGCGACTTTTCTATAAGAGAATCCGCATCATAAAATTCTGCACCTGTTTTTTTTGCCAAAAGCTCTCCAACAGTTGTTTTACCTGTCCCCGGCATTCCCACTAACACTATATTCATAAAACTATAATATAATAAAAACGCAAATTATGTTATAATAACTTGGTGAAATATTTAGAGAGGGAATTTATGAGAATCGGTATTGTAGGACTTGGTTTAATCGGCGGTTCAATATTCAAAGATTTGATAAAACTAAATTATGACGTAATTGCCATATCAAATTCTCAAAACGGCGACAGAATATATAAAGATTATGAGTTACTGAAAAATTGCAAGGTTATATTCGTATGCTCCGCCATGAATAAAACACTTGATATTTTAGACAAACTGGAAACAATAATAGGCACAGAAACAATAGTTGCGGATGTGTGTTCATTGAAGCGTTTTGTGTGCACTAAAAAACGTCCATATAATTTCATACCGTCGCATCCTATGGCAGGAACGGAGAAAAAAGGTTATGAAAATTCTTTTGAAGGAATGTTTAAAGGTGCAAAATGGATTTTGACACCATTTACGGATACGAATAAAGAAAATCTTGATACATTTGTTGAAATCATAAAACAACTTGGTGCAATACCTGTAATAACTACACCTGATAAACACGATGAAGCGGCTGCTTTAGTTTCGCATATGCCGATGCTCATTTCGCAAGCAATTTTTAAAACAGCGAAAGATAACGAACTTGCTCTTGATATTGCATCATCAGGATTTCGCGATATGACAAGATTAGCCATGTCAAATCCCGAAATGGCAAATGATATGATTACAATGAATTCTGATAATATAGAAAAAAGTATCCTGAAATTATACAAATCAATTGGCGATCTAACTTCATCGGATTATCTTGAACAGATAAATGAGATTAGGTCAAATCGCCAAAAGATGTTTTTATAAATTATTATTAGCCGTACAATTTGCGGTAATCATATTCATCCCAAGCAGCTTTTATATCTGCGGCTTTTTTCTTTGCAGCCATTTCTTGTTCAAATTTATAAACAGATTCCGGATATGTATATTGAGTAGTTTTTACCTGCGGAGTAGAAATTCTGTTCACAACTTGTTCAGGTTGAGCTTGTTGACGAACGGGATGTTGAATTTTTGTTTTTTTCTTTCCTTTAAACATTGGTGCAAATTCTGCTTGTTCCTGAGCCAATGTTTGGTCTATGATTTGTCGTTTATTATGTCTGATTTTTCTTGAATTTGTTTTACTGCGTGGTTTTACTTTTTCACCTTGAACTAATGCTGTATGTTCTCTGACAACTTCATTTTTTGAAGGTTCACAATATTTCTTTCTGCCTGCTTTTGGAACTTTTGGAGCTTTTGGAGCTACAACTTTGTCCGGAAGCTCAACAGGAGCTGTTGTTTGAGAGGAAGTGCCTTGAGGTTTTGCCACAGTTACACTACCGTTTGTGTTACCGGCGACAATGGGTTTTGTGTTCTTTTGAGCTGACGCCAAAGATTTTTCATATTCAGTCAAACCAAATTTTTCAAATACGGAAGCTGAATCTTGAGCTAATTTTCCAGACTCATTTGCCGCAAGACCTGCATCAATTGTTTCGGCAGTTACTGAAGTTTTTTGAGATAATGCTTTTTTTACATCATCTTTGACAAAAACTCCCATTGATTCTTTTGCGGATTTACCTGATTCTCTTGCCGCAAGACCCGCATCAATTGTTTCGGCAGTTACTGAAGTTTTTTGGGATAATGCCTTTTTTACATCATCTTTGACAAAAACTCCCATTGATTCCTTTGCGGATTTACCTGATTCTCTTGTCGCAAGACCCGCATCAATTGTTTCGGCAGTTACTGAAGTTTTTTGGGATAATGCC
>OMVC01000104.1 GCA_900314375.1 uncultured bacterium | reverse complement strand
CCGATCTTCATTCTCCGGCAAAGACTGGTGCTTTGAAAGACTTAAACAAAGTAAAAATTATTGAAACTATTGTTTCAACTATGAAACCTCAACCTCTCGTAAACGCAATGAATAAGAATTTAGGACTTATGATAAGCGGTGCGAAAGGTAGTTTTGGAAGAGTCGGAATCGGAGGCGGTTCATCTTTTGTTGTTAATTATTCCCCGACAATATCAATGCCGGCCGGAGCATCAAAGGATGAATTCTCACAACTTCTAAAAAGGCACAAAGACGAAGTTGTTGCGTTATTAAAGAGAGAATTTGAACGGAAAGAGAGGTTGGCGTACTAACACGACAATCGTAGGAATACACAAAAATAAGGAAAGATAATAAAAAAATGTTTGCTCAACTTGGCGATATTCAATTTGATTTAATAACTTACTTTGACGGAATAAATTCAACCGTAACTTACAATTACGCAGAACACGAGCGAATAAACAACAAAACCCTCTTACAGTTTATGGGTGAGAACCTGCAAGAGTTCACAATAAAACTGAATTTACATTCAAACTTCTGTGTGCCGGAAGATGAAATTCTAAAAATAAGAACGGAAGCACAACTCGGAAAACCGCTCAAATTCATAAAAGGGAATGGCGAATATGTCGGAGCATTTGTCATTTCTCAAATACAAAAGACAACTGAACAAACAAGTCCTGAAGGTGATTTGATAGCAATTCAGGTTGAACTTCAACTAAAAGAATACGCAGGAAAAATACCTGAAGACGAGGAAGAAGAAAAAGGACTTAAGAAGAAAGAATGAGCGAATATTACTCATACATCACAAAAGACAAAGACCGATGGGATTTAATTGCGTATAAATTTTATAAAAACCCGACAAAGTACGAGCCAATTATACAAGCAAACCCAAAAGTACCCATCACCCCGATATTAGAATCAGGAATCAGACTTAAAATTCCTGTCTTGGATGAATCCGAAACCATAAAATTTACCCTACCACCTTGGAGAAAATAATGTTAACCCCAATTTTTAAATTAGAATACAATCAAAAAAATATTACAAAGGATGTATCTGATTATGTCCTGAATATTGAGTATTCTGATTTTGAACATGGACAATCTGATGAAATAACAATCACCCTTGAAAATTCTGAAGGTTTATGGAACGGTGCGTGGATACCATCTAAAGGTGATGCACTCCGTCTGTTCATTGGTTATGCAGGGGAAAAATTATTAAACTGCGGAATATTTGAGATTGACGAAATAGAACTGAACTCTCCGCCGGACATAATTATCGTTAAAGGTCTTGCCACAGGAATTAAAAAATCATTCCGTCAAGAAAACTCTATCGGGTACGAAAATAAAACCCTGCAACAGATTGCAAATGAAGTCGCAAAACGGCACAACCTGACACTTGTCGGAAATATTGAGAATATAAAAGTTGAAAGGATAACTCAAAACCACGAGAGGGATTTAACATTCCTGAAACGTGTTGCTGAAGAGTACGGTTATATTTTCAAAATTGCAGAGGGCAACCTCGTATTTTATAAAACAGAAAAACTTATAAACGCTGATTCTGCCAAGATTTTATATAAGACAGATTTATCAACCATCAGCTTAAGAGAAAAAACGAGCCACAATTATAAATCCGTTTCTGTAACATACAAAAATCCAAAGACAGGCAAAGTTGTCTCGGCTACTGCCAAGAATGACAAATGTGTTAAAGGTGACACTTTGAAACTTGACTGTCGATGTGAAAATAAACAACAGGCATTAATAAAAGCAAAGGCGGCACTTTCTAATGGTAACCATACCATTGAAGGCTCTTTATCAATGCCGGGAAATCCGTATTTAATCGCAGGATTAAATGTTGAAATAAAAGATGTCGGCAATTTTTCAGGGAAATACCACATCACAGAGGCACACCACACCATTGATAAACAGATGGGATATTCAACAAATGTGGAGGTGAAATCGTGTTAAGGTTTGGAACTGTAACTTCAATAAATCCAAAAACAGCAAGAGCAAGAGTCCAATTTGCACAGGACAAAATGACTTCATATTGGCTCGCAGTCCTGCAAAATAAAACATTCAAAGATAAGTTTTATTCAATGCCGGCAGTAGGCGAACAAGTTGCGTGTCTTATGGATGAAAACTCTGAAGACGGAGTAATTCTTGGTGCAATTTACACCGTAGATGATGTTCCGATTATTGAAACCGAAAAACAAGTATCCGCAAACTTTGAAGATGGCACTTTTGCGAATGTTGATAAGGAAACCCAAACTCTCACACTTTCATTCCCTAATATACATTTAATCGGAAATATTACCCACGAGGGAAAATTATCTAATTCTGCCGGCATAACTTCAAGTGCTGACATAACAGATAAAAAATCCTCTATGCAAGCAATGAGAAATACTTACAACAATCACACCCACCCTGATAAAAACCAAAAAACAACACAAACTATGTAGAAAGGAATAATATGTTATAACAATTTATAAATGTTTTGATATCTGCTTGTAATTTTGAAAACAACAAGTTTATCATTTTCAACTCTATATGCAATTAAATATTGTTTATTGTGAATGTATATCTTAACTGTTTTATCTTTTATAGCTTCTTTAATAACACCCAAATTTGGAAATTCAGTTAATGTATTACATAAATCAAACAAATCTTTAATAAGATTTTTAGCCGCATCAATATTATCTTTTGCTATAAAGTCAGAAATTGAATTTAAATCCGCATAAGCTTCTTTGGTAATAATTAGTTTTAATTTACTCATATTTTGCCATTAGTTTTTTGAAAGCAAGCTCCCCATCAAGATATCTGCCTTCATTATAATCATCAATACCTCTTTGAATCTCAGCATTTAACATATCAAGTTGAGATTTAGAATCTATAACTTGAGAAATTGCAATACTAATAGTAGCATTTATGGCTTCATTTAAAGAATTATAAATACCTGCTGCAACTTGGTTTTGAATAAATTTTTCATTGTCTGGTGATAAAGAAATATCCATGATGATTTACCCCTTTATTTAACTTTCGTACCTACAGTATAACAAATATTTTAATAAAACTCAATAAAGTTACTAAAATTATGACAAGACTTAATGAAATTAAATATGTAGATTGGCAATTTAAACTCAACGGCATCGGCGATGTCGCAGAAGGTGTTGAGGATATTAACCAATGCATTGCTTTAATCTTGAATACTCCAAAAGGTTCTGATCCGCATAGACCGACTTTTGGATCAAACATTCTTAAATATATTGATTATCCCGTTAATATTGCAAAGGCAAATATTATCAGAGAAACCATTGATGCAATTTCAATGTGGGAAACACGAGTTCATGTAAACTCTGTCCTGTTTGATGTTGAAGGTTCAAATATAAAAATAAAAGTTCAATGGACTCTTAACGGCTCATCTACTAAAGGAACAGCGGAGGTGACATTATGACAACAAGACTTCCTGAACCTAACTTTATTGAAAGAGATGCCGATAAAATAACTCAAGAATGGATTAGTCTTTACGAAGAAAAAACAGGAAAAACACTCCAAGATGCACAGATTGAAAGACTCTTAATTGATGTCGGTGCTTATAGAGAAAATCTGCTCCGAATTAAAATACAAGAGATCGCAAAGTCTAACCTTTTGACCTATGCACCAATGGAAGTGTTGGAGCATTTGGCAGAACTTGTCGGTGTAAAAAAATTAGAAGGGAAATATGCTAAAACAACAATAAAATTCTCTTTGAACGAAACTTTGAACTTTGATATTCCTATTCCAAAAGGAACTGAAATCGAAACTGAAGATGGGAAATATACCTTTGCAACAGATGACGATACAAACATTCTTGCCGGCACTTTATCAGCAACAATTGGTGTAACTTGTGAAGAGACAGGCGAGGGTGCAAACGGTTATGCTATCGGAAAAGTAAATAATCTTCTGACACCTTTATCCTATGATGTTGATGCTGTTGAAAGCATAACTATAACAGACGGCGGTGCTGATGAAGAATCAGAGGATAGTTTAAGAGAAAGAATAAGACTTGCTCCTGAAAGTTTTTCTAATGCAGGAAGCAAAGGTGCTTATAGATTCCATACATTATCTGCTCATCAATCAGTAACCGATGTTGAAGTATTATCTACATCAGCAGGAGTCGTGGATATTTATCCTCTGACTGCGACAGGAAACCCGACACCTGAAATGATCCAAATAATAACTGATTATTTGTCAGCAGATAAAGTTAGACCGCTTACTGATAGAGTCGTGGTTCATGCACCTGAAAAAATAAATTTCAGTATTATTGCGAATTTAATTTTATACGCAGATGCTGATTCAGATGCCGTTCAAACATTGGTTAATGAGCGTTTAACTGAATACAAAAACGAGATGTCCTCAAAGTTAGGGAAAGACATCGTTCCTACTCAAATAATCGCCATTTTAAATTCAATTTATGGTGTTTATAAAGTTGAATTATTATCCCCTGCTTATCAGGTTTTATCTAACAATCAATGGGCGAATCTTGAAAGTTTTAATATCACGATTGGAGGCAGAGCAAATGAGTAATCTGTCACCGATAGCTGATATATCTTCACAAACTTTTGATAACTTGTTCGCACGTTTTCAGGAATTAGACACAGAATGTCTGCTTGTATATCTCTTTGACAAAGTTGAAGAATCCGCCTTAATTCACTTGGCAGAGCAATTCCATATTACAGGCAACGAGGGATGGAGCGGATGCACAACCGTTGCAGAAAAAAGAGATTTGATTAAAAACTCTTTGAATTTGCACAGGTTCAGAGGTACAAAATATTCTCTTGTGCGTGTTCTTGAAATTTTAGGACTTAACGGCAAAGTTTCAGAATGGTTTGAATATGGCGGACTACCTTACCATTTTAGAATTTCAGTTGAAATGAATGACAAAGCATTTGATGAAACAACAGAACAATCCCTGCTTGATTTAATAACGGCAAATAAAAATGTTCGTTCTCATCTTGAAAGTTTAATTATTAACCTCATAAGTTCGGCAGAGCAAATATATGCAAGCTACGCAACAACAAGCGAGGAGGTAACAGTTTGAGTAAGGAATTTTATTCAATAATAACCGATATCGGGCTGCAAAAAATAAATGAGGCTCTTAATGACGGCACTAAATTAGACTTAAAATATATTGCTGTTGGAGATTCAAACGGTGCTTATTATGAACCCGATCCGGCACAAACAAAATTAAAAAATGAGCGATTCAGAACGGAGATTACTGAATTAACTCAATTAACAGCAAAGGCTTTAGTTCCTGCATCTGTGGGTGGTTTTTATATGAGGGAATTTGGGATATTTGATTCCGAAAATAATCTCTTGTTGGTTGGCAAGCAACCTGAAACATATAAACCGTTGGAAACACAGGGAAGTTTTAAGGAATTATGGTTAAAGGTTGTAATTATTGCGATTAACCCTGATGTAATTCAGATAAATGTTGATCCAACCATTCAAATGGCATCACAAAGTTGGGTTTATAATCTGTTTAATGGGCATACCCACCCCGATTTAATGCCTATTTGGTTATATGACACCAATGGAAACGGCTTTGTGGATACTTGCGAATATGTTGACGGTGGAACATTTACTGATGGTGAAAATATGAATATTCCTCAACCGCCTACAGTTCCGCAATTAATAATGAGTACAACAATTTACGATAAGAACGGAAACGGCATAGTTGATGATGCTGAAAATATCGATGCCGGAGGATTTTAAAGAAAGGAAATAAAATGGGATACTTACAAATCAAACGTGGTTTATCAGAAAATTTGCCTGTGGAAGCAAAACCGGGCGAACTATTATTTACAACCGATACAAAAAAGTTTTATATCGGTAATGGTGAGGGAAACGCATTAACAGAATTTGCAAATGCGGCACAACTTGCAAACTTCTTATTACAAAAAGCAGAGAAAACGCACACGCACCCATCGTCTCAAGTAACAGATTTTGCATCGGCGGTGGATAACAGAATTGCACTTCAAAAAGGACAAGCAAACGGAATTGCGACATTGGACTCTTCAGGTCGAATTCCTAATGCTCAAATTCCGAATGTATTTAAGGAAGCGGCAGTTGTAAATAATATAACCGAAAGAGATGCTTTAAATGCTTTTTCAGGTTTGCACGCACTTGTTGTTGATGCCTCTGCTGATTCAACAGTCGGTGCAGGTGGCGGAGCTGAATATGTTTATAACGGCACAAAATGGGTAAAAATATCTGAATTTAACAACCTTGATACTCTTGTTGATTGGTCAGGGATTCAGAATAAACCGAATTTTGTTTCATCAATAACTGACTTGGCAGATGTTCCGTCATTAGATAATCAGGGCGGTATGCTCTTATATGTTTTGCCTGATGAATCAGGCATTGGTTTTATTGCACCGTTTGATGGCAACTTTGATGGAGGTTTATTCTAATGCCGACTAATATCCGCATAAGAAGAGGTAAAAAAGCAAATCTGCCAAGTTCTGCACCAAGCGGAATGCCTCTTTGGTGCGAAGATACGCAGGAATTATATATCGGAACAGGAAGTGGTGTGAAAATAATACACACTTATAATGCAGATACAGTTGACGGTTATCATGCCAGTTCGTTTTTACAAGCTGGAAATCAATTTGTAATAACTTCAGGAGCTAATACAGGCACAACAACTTACGTTTACCCTCCGAGTGGTTATACCATGAGTCATATTGTTGCATTTATTCCAAGTATAAGAACTATTCATTATAACGGTGATGTCGACCATAACGACTCAATGTATTGCTATTACGGATATGAAGCAAGCCGAATTTCAATTACTTGTTA
>OMVC01000103.1 GCA_900314375.1 uncultured bacterium | reverse complement strand
ATTTTTTCCATATTTAAACCTCCTTTGACACACAACATTAGCGTGAAAGAAGAAAGAAAGCACTCAAATCTTTACATAGCAACACATTCTATTGAATAAATAATTGAAAGAGTGATGTATGTTGTGAAAACTTAAATAAAAGGACAAAGCAAAAATTTTAATGTATGATAAAAGAAAGGAGATGTGAATGGCTTACGATTTAAGATATGGTGACTGTTTTAAACTTTTAGATGATATTCCTGACAAATCTGTCGATTTAATATTGACGGATCCTCCATATAATATTGCAAAATATTCTACAGGGAATATTGATTTACCCGGTCGTTCTGCACTTAACAATGATTTAGCAGATTGGGATAAACCTGAAATTGAACCACGAGATTTATTAGCGAATTTCAAAAGAATAATTAAACCAAAAGGAAACATCTTCGTCTTTACAACATATAATCAAATTGGAAAATGGCACGAAACATTTGATCCTGAATTTGATACTTTTCAATTTATGGTTTGGCATAAAACAAATCCTGCTCCCAAAATCTATAAAAATGGTTTTTTAAATAGTTGTGAGCTTATTGTTTGTATGTGGAATAAAGGACATCAGTGGAATTTTAGCAATCAAAAAGAAATGCATAATTTTATTCAAACACCAATTTGTATGCAACCTGAAAGGCTTTCTAATCCAAAACATCCCGCACAAAAACCTGTAAAATTGTTAGAACATATTATTAAAATCGCATCTAATGAAGGTGATACAATTTTAGATCCTTTCATGGGAGTTGGCTCAACAGGAATTGCCGCATACAATTTAAAGCGAAATTTTATCGGCATAGAGTTAGAAAAAGAATATTTTGATGCCACAAATAGAAGATTTCAGGATCATGAACGCAAAATAAAAGAATATGCTATGAGCAACTGTTAATCATATCTCTTAGTCGTTCGTTAAGGTTTATCTGTTTCATTGCTTCATTATATATCTTTGTAAATTCAAGAAAATCAATTTCCGGAGGCAATACTTTATTCCAAAACGCAGAGCCAATTAAAAACATACCGGGATAATTTATAAATTTCTTAATTGCACCTGTCCAAGTATGATTTTCACCATCTTTATGATAATAAGTTGCAAAATATGGTTTTACATTTTGCATATTTAGCGCCATATAAATAAGTAGTAACTTCTGTGCATTGGCAGGTGCATTTGAATTATCTAAATCACCACCGGCTTTTATTTCCATAATATTCAATGTGTCAGTATCATCATAGAATGCTAAATCAACAGGTTTTTGGTGAATATTACTATCAATTACAACATGATTTAATAACTCTTTGATACTTTCATGAGTAACAGTTGATTCAATACGATTTTTGCCTCTACCGGTCGCTAATCTTTCATTCATAAAAGAATTAACATATGCTTTAGTTTGGGCATTATCAATATCAACATTTGTGACTACAATTTGTTCGTGCTCGTTATCAATTACAATATCGTGGGAAATATTGTGTGGGTTAATAATTTGAGGGACTTTTTCTTCACCATAACGAAGTTTTACGATATTACGAGCAATTCTTTGAAGTGAATTTCCACTTTTAGACTCAAAGCTACTAACAAATACCATATGCCCAGTCATTAGTGGATCAAGTTCATTTAACAGAAAATTGTTTTGTTTTGCACAATAATTGTTCATGAAATCGCCTTGTATTCTATTTACAAGTGCAGAAAATTCATCTTTTACAATGTTTAAAATAGCCTCTCTCATAACATCCCCTATGCATATTGTAGTTGCTTTTTCTTATTTGGTTTAAGAACTGCAACATTATTCGTTTTGTTAACTTCTTCACCAATAGGATAATTTGTGATTAACAAGTGTTCGCAATCCCTATTATTGCGACCTTTAAAACTCACCATGTATGTTTTATCAAAGCTTGTTATATATAATCCTTTATCACTATACAAATCAGAAATAAAATCTGTGTTTTTGATTACAAGCATAAATTTTGCAGGGCATTTATTGATTAAATAATTTGCCAAACGTTCCTGATCTTGTTTATCAAAAGTATTATTAACATAACTACTGAAATCAGTATCATATGGCGGATCTAAAAATATAAAATCATTTTTAGTAAGTTTAATTTTATCCAAAAATTCTTCAAAATCGAGATTGTATATGTCTGTATTGACAAAGTGCGATTGCAATTCCTTTGACTTTACATAGTCAATTTTTCTTTGAAAGTTCTTTCTATTATAAGAAATTCCGCCATAAGGAACATTAAATTCTCCATTGGAATTGTATCTAAACATAGAAGAATAGCAGTATTCACGAATAAAATAAAAATATTCGCTATTGTCGTAATGATTATATAAAGCTCTTATAAACATGTAGAAAGAGCCTTTTAAAGCACATTCGAAATTATCGTAAATATCTTTTTCCGGAAGATTTCCCTTTTTTTCTTCCAAATCTTTCATTCTGACTAATTTTGCACTAATATTACGCAATAGTTCTTTCTCAAAAATGCCATAATGTTTCAATAATTCAGCGTTTAATAGTTGTTTAAAAGCCTTTTTATTATTGTTTACAAACAATTCAATATTTCTAATTAAATCCTCTTTTGAAACTTCATTGGCTTTATATTTTGAATAAATTGTGTTAAAAACATCAATATTATTATCTAATATGCTTTCTAACCCAACCCAAGCATCTTGAAGAGACTGCAAACGAGTTATAAAATCCTTGTTTTTATACTTTATATTATTGTATAAAGTTGTTAATTCAACGGATTTGTCGTTTATAAGCTTATTTTTATTGCCCATGGAGAAATAAACTGCCCCTCCGCCAACGAAAGGCTCAATAAAGCGAACAAAATTATCCGGTACATTCGGAAGAATATACTTTAATTCTTGTTCTTTACCTCCAGCCCACTTAACTATGGGCGACAAATCGTTCACCTTCTCCATAGAAATTATTATATGCTAAACATGTCATTAGCACAATGTAATGAAGAAAGGTTAAGTTTTATATGAATAAATTTATTAAACATTTTTTAATCCTTTTCTTATAACCCTATAAATATAATTTTCAGATAAATCGCAGAGCTTTGCTAATTTTATGCGAGATTGTTTTGTCCCATCATAAACATCTTTAATATAAGCAATCTTTGCAGGTAATGTTGCATTTTTAGGGACAGAAATTAATATCCCCGGAAGTTCGCACATAAGCTCAATTGTTGCATCCAATCCTATAACAGTTGCAACAATATTTAAATCTTCATTAGGCAGATTTTCCATTGTTATATATTTAATCCAAGGTTTATCCATATTTATAGTGCTTGTTTTGCTAAACTTTCTTCCGCTCTTCTTTTTTGCGCTTCTGTTAAATACAACATCCGCTTTGGTTTTGGTGCTGGAGCAACGTATTTAAATTTAGAAGATACCTTTGCAGTATTTTCTTGTTTTATAACTTTATCCATTTTTGTATTGGTTAATTGTGAAATCTTCGGAGTATTATTGAATTCGACCTTATTCAAACTACTCTTTAAATTAGCAACAATTTCTTCATTAGTGGGGTTATATTTAGTTGAAATCATTGCCTTAATAAGTTTCTTTTCTTTATTTTTAAGCGCAATCGCATTTTTGTATGCTTCTTTTTCAATATTTGTTTTTGCAAGGAAAGATACTGAGTGATATACGTTTGCCTTGCCAAGATATTCTTCGGTTAATGCATCAAACACCCAAGCTTCCTGATATGCTTTTATATCTCTGCGAATAAATACTTTACGACCTTTTTCGCATATCATCCATTCACCCCAATATGTTAATTGCAGTTGTGAATCATAAATTCCGTTTCTGCCGATTGTCATAGTTTTTGACGTGCGCATACAGAATAATCTGAGAGCATCTTTGCTAATAACCTTTTTAGTTTTGTATTCTTCCGACCATAATTCATCAGGACATTTACCCTGCAAAACTTTGCCTTTGGAAGGCTTTTTATTTAAATAGTTTTCAATAAAATCATCAAATAAAAGTTTAAAATCATCAAAATTCATTATCTTGCCGGATTTTATTTCATTCTTTAACTTTTCAGGTCTTTCTGTAATCTTTCCACCTCTGTAACCGACAAAACCCTTTGAAAGGAACGACTTAATTTTCAAGAAGTCCCTTTCTACAGGTTTTGTTTGCGCATTATATGGGAGAGCATAATGAACATTTATTCCCATATTTACAAGCAGAGCATTTTCTTTTTGGGTGTTATGTTTAACCTGAATTTTTCTTCCGCCTGCAAAATCTCTGCAACGATAATCTTTACCGTTATCTATATAGACATCATCCGGTAGTCCGAATTTTTCAGCACCATAATAAAATGCTTGAAAAATATGGTCGGAATTTGGAGCTTCTGCGTGCAAAAACCA
>OMVC01000101.1 GCA_900314375.1 uncultured bacterium | reverse complement strand
TAAAACATCTTTGCCGACTAATAAAATACCAATTCCTGTTTTGTCGTGTATTCTACGAGCAATTTCTAATGCTCTGTATGGCAGATTCTCTGCTTCGTCAATAATTAATAATCTGCCTGAATGATGCAATTTATGGACAGCCTCGTTCATCAAATCGTAAACAGAGCCTTTGCCGGATAAACCAATACGTCTGTGAATTTCTAAAAGCAAAGATTTTGCGGTATAACCTGAATCACTTTCTATAAGGATTGAATCCATATAATTTTTTACATATTCCTTTACGGCTACCGTTTTACCTACTCCTGCTCTGCCGACACAAACTCCTATTTTACCCTTTGTATGGCAAAGTCTGCCAATTTCGGAAATATAACCAACCGTTGTTATATCTACAAAAGGCAAATTATCATCAGCTGTGCGTTCTTTTTCTCTTTCAATAAAATTAACTATTTTGTCTGTTAATTTTTCATTGTCACCTGTATATTTATCGCTTAACCACATGCTAATTGTTGATTTTGCAACTCCGATGGCATTAGCAACAAACACATTAGATAATCCACGTGACTTCATTAAGTCCCGAAGTTCAGTTCTAATATCCATTGGCAACTCCTTTCAGTTCTTGAGCGACACGTTTGTCCGTCTCAAATAAATACAGTAATTCTTCTTCAGGTTCTGAATCATCCATAAAAATGGATAAATCAGCCTTTCCAAAAGCCGCCATCTCCTTACTTTTCTGAATTGCCTTATCCATATTCGTATTGGCAATTTTTGTTACACGAGGATTTGCATCCTTAATTGGTTTATTACAATAAGCCTTATAGTTTTCTATTAATTCCTCTGGACTAATCTGTTCTGTATCTTGAAGATAAGATTTTGTTATCTTCAAAGCACGTTTCTTAATAGCCATAGCTTCTTGGAATTCTGCCTTTGAAACAGTTTCTGCGTGTAATGCGGCAACTGCTCGAACCGCTGTAGCAACACCTAAAAATTCCTCATTGTCAGCTCTAAATGCCCAAGCCTCTTTGTAATTTTGAGGGTCTCTTCGTAAATAAACTTTTTCACCTGTGTGAACAACCATCCAATCTGCCCAATAAGTAATTCCGAGTTCATTATCTTTAATGCCGTTTCTGCCAATTGTGAAATTACGAGAAGTTCGGGTACAGAATAATTTAAGAGCATCTTTTGTTGTTGCAATTTTTTCTTTAAATTCTTGATTAAATAATTCATCAGGACACATTCCATTAAGGTTTTTACCGGCAGAGCCCATCTTGTTAAATACCTCAAGAATATAAACATCAAATATTTTTTTGAAACGATCAAAGTCCATAACTTTGCCAGTTTTAATTTCATCAGCAAGCTTTTCAGGTCTTTCAACAACATTTCCGCCACGATAACCGACACAGAATTTAGATAATTTTTCTTTTATCTTTAAAAAGTCTCTTTCAATCGGTTTTGTTTGAGCATTATATGGTAATGCAAAATGGACTTTTACACTTAATTCATCAAGCATTGATCGTGTTGTTTTTTGATTTGTTTCAACTTTTATGGCATTCGGTCTGCCTCCGGCAAAGTCTTTACTTCTGTAATCTTTACCGTTATCAATAATTACATCTTTTGGTAGTCCATATCTTTCTGCCGCATAATAAAATGCCTGAAATATTCTGTCTGAATTTGGACTGCCGCATTGTAAAAGCCAACCGAGCCACTTTCCTGATTTATAATCTCGCCAAGCTGTAACCCAAGGAAATACAACTTTCCCATCAGGTGCAAAACAAGCAATATCAATTTGTGCGTGGTCAGAAACCCAAACTTCACCACAATTAATATTTGAATAATCTCTATCTATAAATTTGCCATATTTACGATTATATGCAGATTTCCCTTTTCTTGCGATATAGATAGCACCAACAGGAACAAGCCTTTCAAGTTTGCGTTGGAATGACCTATGGCTTGGAAATGTTTTCTCATCAACACCATCAGTTCTTTTTGCATAACCTAATGTTGCTTGCCAACAAGCAAATAATGAGGGTGAACCCTCAACTAAATATAAATTTTTGAAATACTCAAAGTATTTATCATCAACTGTACTCCTGCCATTAGAATGTCCGTATTTTGCAAGTAATCCGTTGAGTCCTTCTTCATTATATTTTTTTCGCATCCTCATTATACTTTGATATGACGTTCTATTTTGAGGATTTTTTACGTTCCAATCAGCAATATATTTTCTTAATTCTTTGCCATATTTGTTATCAGTTACCTCAAACAAATCAAGATATTTATCAGCTTGGCTTTTTGCCCAATTTGGAGCATCGCTATATTTTTGTAATTCAGGATTTGCAAGTCCTTGTAATTTAAGTTGAGCATATTCAGGTAATGAATTAAAGCTGATCCAATATTCAGACTTTTTTCCAATCCTGAAAATTTTATGGTTTAATTTACCGATTCGGCATTGTTCTTTAACTGTTTTAACAGATAAATTGAGAACATTGCTAACATCATCTATTGAAACCCATTGAAGGTGATTTTCATTTATTGATGTTAAATTAAGCAATGCTGTACTCCTTTATCTTTACACCGAAAAACTGTTCAACTAAAAACATATCAATGGGTGGATAATCTCGTTCCCCCCTTAAGTGTCTGCTTACGACACTTCTTGAAATATTTAATTGTTTTTCTATATCACTTGATTTAAGATCAAGTGAAGCCACCATTACCCTTACGAGTATTAGTTTTTGGTCATATGTAATTGTTACCATAGGAAATCCTCAACTTCTTAAATTCGGACATACCTATATAAAGTTTTTTGTATTGCCCAAATTCATAAACCGAGTGTCTAATTTTTTCCTTACCAGTCGGGGAATCTTTATAAAATACCCCTATGATATTTATAATTATATTTTTATAAAAGGGGCGTGAAAACCTTTCTTGACTTGGGTTGTGTGCAATTTCCCCGATAAAATCATTGTTTCAGACCTGTAAAATTATAAAAAAATATGGTGCAAAATATTGAAAATAGATTTATATAACCTATTTTCAAAAATTGGGGAATTTGCAATTAAGATTTATTAAGCAATTAAAGACTTTATATCGCTGTAAAGTGTTGTAAAATCTTGCTCTCGTCTCCAAATATACTCCGCTATTTTATAATGTAATCTAACTTTATTTCCTTTGTGTTTTTCAATATTTCGGCGAATAAACGAATACACTTTTTTTAAGTTGGAAATGTCTGTTTTGGTACAATCGTTTTCAAAAGGGGCTCTTAAAGGTCGCTCACTTATATAAATATTATTATTGTAAATATAAAAGAATCCGAAGATATCAAAGAACTGTCTATATCTACATTGCTTCGGATTAATAAAATAATTATTTAGTAAGTTATTATTTTGCCTTTCATAAATCAATTTCCGAAACTCGTTATAAAATGCAGTTATCGTGCTTGTACTAACATTTGCAATATTACACATTTTCTGACATCCAATTTTTTCACAAAATCCCCTTATAATTAAATCTATTGTTTCAGGAGAATGGCATTGGATCATAAGTGGTAAACTCCGCAATTCTATACGAGGTATCTCCGTTAATTCTTTTTTATCTATCGGGAAATAACAGCCGTTTTTTTCTTCCAACAACTTTTCATCAAGCAGATACATTAAAACTGTTTCTAAAACATTCGGTTCTATTTCTGCAATCTGTAATAAATCCGTTTTTGTTGCATTACGCATTCTGCGACATAATTTGAGTATCTTGTCTTTCATTTAGCACCTCAATCACTTTTGTTTCATCTATTTCACTAATATTATTCGTTTGGGAATAACTTTCTAATTCCTGTATTGTTTGCACAATTTGGCGGAACGGCACTTTCCTCAATGTTAAATATTTTATTGCACCATCCGTAAATTTAAGATTTGTCAATTGTTCAAGTATGTCACTAATTTCATTTGAATCATAATATTTTAATTTCAAACTCTTATATAATCTGCTTTTTATATGTTTGAATCTTGCAATTTTTCTATTCACAAATTCCATTCCGGATAAAATAATCGGAACATTTGTAATATCCTGAATGTCCCTTAATATCTCTATTACATTTTTATCGCCTATTAAATAATCCACTTCATCGACAATAATTACTCTTGGCTCTTGTTGTAAACTTTTAACGATATGGTTGAAGTTGGTTTGCATATTGTGGTAATCCGTTAAATCCAAATCCGTAACTATTGTTTTTAATAATCCCGGTTGAGTCATTCCGTTAATTGCTCTTATGTAGACGGCATCGTTATCCAATGCCCATTTTAATAACATGTGAGTCTTGCCTATTCCCGGTTCACTATATATTAATGCAAGTCGTGGAATATTATCAGGCAGATTTTTTAATTTACTTGCTAATGAAATAAAATTTTTAAAGTTTTTTGTTTTTACGAATTTGTTTTCCATAGTTAATCTCCATATATTTCTCTATATTCATCACTTCTGATATAATCAGCAATCCATTTTCTATCTTCAGTATTTGTACAACCGTTTTGAATTAACCATTCGTATTTTTCAAAATCACTTTGAAAAATTGGTCGTTGCATTTGCTTTTCACGAGCTGTTAATTTACGTTCACGAGTCGGTTTTGGTTGTTCAAATTCTTCTATTTCATAAATCGGTTCAGGCTCTATTTCTAAAACTTGCAATTCCTCTTTCGGAAATGTCTTTTTAACTTGTTTAATTAATTTATTTTTTAATTTTTGTTGGTGAATATATTGTCGTTTGTATTCTTCCATATCCTTAACAGTTCCGAGAACACGAGCCATCGGGTGTACTTTTTGAACTCTATGAGCAATACATAAAAATTCCCCTTTAGTTG
>OMVC01000140.1 GCA_900314375.1 uncultured bacterium | reverse complement strand
AGCATAAACAAAGTGAAAAACTAAAATCGCGAACTGTCAATAATCCAAGACAAGCCCGAACTCAAGGCAGATACGCAGTGTCAGATCGACAATTATGTCTGTAATGAATAATCCAAGACAAGCCCGAGCTCAAGCAATGAACGAAGTGAGAGTTCGATTTTTCAACCGTTAAAGCTCCATTTGTAAAGTTATGTAACAAATATATACATTTTATATAAAATTACGCAATTTTTGAAAATCAAAATTGTTTATATAAGAGTAACGAGGTATAATTAAATCGATGGATGAGAAAACTGGACAAAACTTTGAAGTAATTGAAACAAGAGTGAGAGAAAAAGAAGTTATTGATAATCCGAGAGTTTCTCACCAGACAAATCCTATCGCGCAAAAGTTGCTGGACTTTAGCTTGTCTAACAAAACCCGCAAATTTTCGGTGCGTGATTTGTTCAGAAGATAGACTTAGTAACACGGTTTTATGAGGATCGATACGTACATAAATTTGTGCGGTTTGCGAAAAGTCGAAACGATTGTACTTCGTTACTTCTTTTTGGGGAAATTTTTTATCTGTATCTGATCGGGAAAGCTAAAAGTTTATTGATATATAAAACAATTGTTTTATAATAATTTTATGTATGAGATTAAAAAACAAATATACCTTGAATTTACCAAAAATCAAAAGTCATCATTATGCAGTTATTTACGAGCTTATGTAAAGCAAAGATTAAATTTATCGGCAGAAGAAATTTTTGAATCTTTTAAAGCCGATGAAAAGTATTATTTAGAATTAAATTGTTCGAGATTTGAATTTTTAGCAGAGATTATTGATGACGAAGCTTTTTACAGTGATTCATTAAAATATATAAACGAATGTAAAAAGTATTATGAGTATAAAGAAAAGCAGCGTCCGATAATAGAAGCTAATAAAGCTTACGAAAAGAAAAAGCGAGAATTTTTAAGGGAAGTTAAAATGTCAAAAGAGCCTCCTACCAAAAAGCAATTGTATTATTATGAGCGCTTATGCAAAAAATACGGACTCAAGAAACGAGAATTGGAATCAAAATTAGAAGCTCGGAATGAAATTGATAAGATAATTTCTGAACATTCACAGGAACATCACATAGAAAGCGTTGAAGGATAATTATTATGAATATACCTGAAATAGTAAAGATTTTAACAGATGCGGGAATCGAAGAAAACGAAGCCAATATTGAAGTAAAGCTTTTAATAGAGCATTTTGCAGGTTATGGTATTGCTGATATTATTATGGGTAAAAAATTAACCGAAGAAAATTTAAAAATCGTTGAGGCAAAAGCTCGTTTAAGAGCAAAAACAAGACAGCCGATACAGTATATAATCGGACACGCGCATTTTATGGGTGAGAAATTTATTGTAAATGAAAATGTTTTAATCCCGCGTGATGAAACAGAAATTTTAGTGCGCAAAGCTGTTGAGATAATTGAAAAATACGGTTTTAAATCAGTATTGGATATGTGTACGGGATCTGGAATTATCGCATGTATGATAGCAAAATTAACTGCATCTACTGTAATAGGTTCTGATATTTCAACAGAAGCAATAGAAGTTGCTTTTAAAAATATGGAAAATTTAGGGTTATTTAATCGTGCACTATTCCGAAAATCCGATTTATTTTCAAAAATAAGAGAGGACGAAAAATTTGATATGATTGTCTCGAATCCTCCTTATATTCCTTATTCTCAAAAATCAACAATTCAAAAGGAAGTAACTTTTGAACCTGATATAGCTTTATATACAAGAGATTCTGACGGATTGGAATTTTATAAAAGAATCATTTCTGAAGCGCCTGTATATTTGAATAATGGCGGCTTTTTAATGTTTGAACTCGGTATAAATGAAAGTATAATAGTTGCAGAGTTGATGAAAGAGCACGGATTTGTGTCAATTCAGGTTGTAAAAGATTTAGCAAATATTGATAGAGTTATTTTGGGCAGACTAAATTAATGATGTTAAAATATGTAATTCTATGCCAAAAATAATTTGACAATTAAAAACGGCTTATGTAATATATTGTTATAAAAATGTGAAAGGGATAAAGGGAAAGACCATGCCTCAAAACGGAGTATATGATTTACTTAAGATGCTTGATATAGCATTAGATACGGGTTATAACATTTTTAAATATTCCATTGTGAACAAAAAGGAAATGGAAGATTTGATTGATAGAATATATTCTGCATTACCTGTCGAAGTGCAGGAAGCTCGTGTATTTTTAAAACGCAAAGAAGAACTTCAAGCTGAAGCTCAAGCAAAAGCAGATAAAATTATAGCGGATGCTCAAGCAAAAGCGGAGAAAATGCTGTCGCAATCTGACCAATTGAAAGCTATTGAACGCGAAGGTATAAGAATTAAAAACGAAGTTGTTACTGATTGTGAAAATATTAAACATACTGCACTTCAAGATTCTGAAAAAATCAGACTTGATGCAACAGATGAAGCGATGAAGATAAGAGAAGGCGCAGAATTGTATGCACAAAGAGTGTTGACAAGTCTCGAAGGTAATTTGACTCAATTACAACAAAGCGTAAAAGAATGTCAAATCTATATGGAGCAAATCAAGACTGATTCTGCAAACAAATATGCAACAGCAGCAATGCAATCGTCACAAAATTCTCGCGATTGGGTTCAAGACAGAGATATGAAAAAAGTTTAAGGCATTCAAAAAAGAATAACCTCGGAAAATCCGAGGTTATTCTTTTTTTGATGTCTATTCTGGTTTTGTATTATTGAATATTTCTTTCAATTTTGGATTTAGCTTTGTTTGATATTTTTCTTCATTCAATGAATCGGCTTTTTGGCAGCATCTGGTGATAAAATCGATAGGGCTTTTGAAGAATTTTTCAATAAAACCTTGTTTTAAAACACATAAACCGGAGTTATTTACATCTGTTTTATCTGAAATATAAGCTGTTAAATATGAAGATTCGTCTCTTATATCAATGTTAAAAGGATTATTTCTTTGATTCTCTACAAGTTTTTCTAAACGCTCAATACTTTTTTCATCTGTAAGCGTTTTTGCCAATATTTTTTGAGCTTCCGGTCTTATATGCATAGCCATACCAAAGTTCGGACTTGAATTGTGATTTATTTGCATGATATTCTCCTTTTTTTTGTAGGAAAACTTATAAAATATTTTTTTGCTATCAGGTAATAAATATTTACAAAAGGTTTGATTTTTTTTATGTTTGATATATTATAACAGAGTAAGCCGAATTAATGAAGAATGTGAGGAGACCACATTCTTTTTTAAAGGTTAAAAAAGTATATAAAAAAAGGAATAAAAAATGGGTATCAAAGGAAAAGTAGACAAAATGGTAGTTCTTGCTTGTGAAGATTGCAAAGAAAGAAACTACACTACAACAAAAAACAAAAAAACACTTAAGGAAAGAATGGAATTAAGCAAATATTGTCCTAAGTGCAAAAAACACACGACACATAAGGAAACGAAATAACGGAAGACCGGAAGACAAGATGTCAAGAGGTCAAGCTTAAATAGCCTGCCCTCCTGTCTTCTAAACTTCCTGCCCTCTGTCATGCGTCCTTAGTTCAGTTGGTAGAACGTCGGTCTCCAAAACCGGATGTCGAGGGTTCGAGTCCTTCAGGGCGCGATTTATAAACAATATAAAGGATAAGATTATGAATCAAAATCAAACAGTAGAATCAATAAAAGCATATTTCAAAGGTGTTAAAGCTGAATGGGGTAAAGTTAGCTGGCCTGAAAGAAAACAGGTTGCAGCTGAAACCATGTCGGTAATCTTTATTGTGTTTGTTTTTACTGTTGCAATTTATATAATGGATTTATTATTCAAGTTTGTGCTTGGATTTATAAAATAAGGTTTTACCAAAATTAAAAAGGTGGCTTATGACTAAAAAAGAAAAAACTATGGAAGAACAGCTAAACGAAGACATCGCAGCAGAAAAAGCGTTGGAACAAGAAGCAGAAGAAGCTGAAAAAGCTAAAAAGAATCAAAAAAGATGGTATATAGTCCATACTTATTCAGGATACGAAAACAAAGTAAAAGTAAATCTTGAAAAGCGTGTTGAATATATGAATATGGGCGACAAAATCTTCAGAGTAGAAGTTCCTCAAAAAACTGTCGTTCAAGTAAAAAGTGGGAAAAAACAAGAAAAAGAAGAAAAGATTTTCCCTGGATATGTTCTTGTTGAAATGATTATGGATGAAGACAGCTGGTATGTCGTAAGACACACATCAGGAGTCACAAAATTTGTCGGCTCTGTCAAAAAACCAATCCCTGTTCGTGAAAGCGAAATTAAAAGAATATTACACAGAACTTCATCACAAGTTGAAAAAGTTGAACTTGATGTTAAAGTCGGTGATAAAATCAGAATTGTATCAGGTCCGTTTGCAGACTTTGATGCAGATATTATTGAAGTTTACCCTGATAAGTCTAAACTTCGTGCAAACGTTTCAATCTTCGGCCGTGAAACGCCTGTTGAATTGGAATACAATCAGATAAACAAATTATAAAGTTGTTGAAAAGTTGAAGGGTTGAACAGTTGATAGGTTTGTTTCAGTCCTTCGAAAAATAAAATAACATGTGCGAAGCACCGAAATAACCATTCAACTGTTCAGCAATAAACCATTCAACTATAAGGTACACATAAACTGTGGAAGGGACTCACAAAAGCCCCGCTATTACCACAAAAGGAGAAAACAATGGCTAAAAAAGTAGTAGGAAAAATCAAGCTTCAAATTGAAGCCGGCAAAGCAAATCCGTCACCTCCGGTTGGTCCTGCATTAGGGCAACATGGTGTAAACATTATGGATTTTTGTAAGCAATTCAATGCTAAAACACAAGACAAAGCAGGATATATTATCCCTGTTATTATTGATGTTTATGAAGACAGAAGTTTTACTTTTGTTATCAAATCACCTCCGGCACCTGTATTGATTAAGAAAGCATTAAACCTTCCAAAAGGTTCAGCTGTTCCTAACAAGGACAAAGTCGGTGAAATAACAAGAGCGCAATTAGAAGAAATTGCAAAAACGAAAATGGACGACCTTAACGCAACTACAATGGATGCTGCAGTTAAAATGATTGCAGGTTCTTGCAGAGCTATGGGCGTTACGGTAAAAGATTAGTACAAATTCAATAATGTCATCCTGAACTTGTTTCAGGATCTCACATAGAACATTGTTGAATGCATATTATAAGGAGATGCTGAAATAAATTCGGCATGACATTTAAAAAGTAAAGTTGCATGGAAGGACGATGAGTCCGTTACTACCACGAAAGGAAAAATTAAAATGTCAAAATTAACTAAAAAACAACAGAAAACGCAACAGTTGATGGAAGGGTTTACACAACCTTCAACAGCTGTTGATGCAATAAAAAAATTACAAGAAATTTCAAAAGAAGTTTCTAAATTCAATGAGACAGTTGAATGTCACATGAGATTAGGTATTGACGTCCGTCAAGCTGATCAACAAATTCGTTCAACAGTTGTATTACCTGCAGGGTTAGGTAAGACAGTCAGAGTCTGCGTTATTGCAAAAGGTGCTAAAGCTTCTGAAGCAACTGAAGCTGGCGCAGATTTTGCAGGAGCAGAAGAAATTATTGATAAGATTTCTGACGGCTGGTTTGAATTTGATACATTGATTGCAACACCTGATTGTATGGGTATGCTTGGTAAATTAGGTAGAGTATTAGGTCCAAAAGGCTTGATGCCAAACCCTAAAACAGGTACTGTTACAATGGACATTGCTAAAGCTGTTAAAGATGCTAAAGCAGGTAAAGTTGAATACAGAGCAGATAAACAAGGTATGATTCACTGCCCTATTGGTAAAATACAGTTTGCTGAAGAAGATTTGGTTAAGAACTATGCAACACTGGCTGATGCTGTTTTGAAATCAAAACCGTCTTCTGCAAAAGGTACTTATGTAAAATCAATTTACTTATCAACAACGATGGGACCTGGAATTAAATTAGATCCAAAAACCTTTGCTGCTGAAGTAAAAGAATTAGTATAGAATTTTATATAACAAAAAAAGTCCCCTGAAATCTATCAGGGGGCTTTTTTATTATACTTTACGTACTGCATAAGCTAATTCTTTTGATTTATTGGTATTTAACTTTTCAATAATTAGCATTACGTAATCTAAAATATTTCTTTCTGATTCAGGCTTTGATTTGGCTGAATGAACGAATTCTGCCAAAACAGGTTTTAAAACCTCTTTTGCTTTTGTTAGTCTCTCGCCTTTAGGAGGTAAAATTTCATTTACAATATTTGCAACTTTTGAGTTTTTAGGAAAAATAGAAAATGGGCTTCCTACCCCTGGGAATTTTGTCGGAGTAATCATTGTCATAATAATACCACCTTTCACATACACACTTACATATTTAATAAAACATTTTGCGTAGAATTTTTGCTTATTGTGAATAAAAATTTACAAATATATATTAAAATTTATTTTTGCGTATATAAAAAGGCACAAACTACATAATGTAATTTGTGCCTTTTTATAAAAGTGTATTCTTATCTATGCTTCTGCATTAGCGTCTTTATTTTTGTTTACTAAATCTTGAATTTTTGATTTAATTTCTTCACCTTTTTTTTGAAGTTCTGAAAGAGCATCATCTGCTTTAGTTTGAATTTGTTTAGCTGTTTCGTCTGCGCGTTTTGCTAAATCTTGAGCCGAATCTGCAAGCATTTTTCTTGTTTCTTCACCTGATTTTGGTGCTAATAAAATACCTGCTATTGCTCCTATGGCGCCGCCTACAACAAAGCCTGCGATAAATTTTCCTGCTGACATGATTAGTTCTCCTTTTTTGTTACTTACATATTATAATTTCCGGTTAAAAACTTTTTTATACCTTAATTGCTTATTTTTTCTTTGAAAAAATTGTATAAACAGCCATAAATCCCTTTAGAAATCCTGATACAACATTACCGGATAAGAGTTTTGTCTTGTTTAATACGTTTTCTATACCTAATTTAACATTTCCGACACCTTCACCGGTATTTTGAACTATGTCATTAAATGATTTAATAGCTCTGTTTAATTCATTTAGTGTTGGTTTCAATTCTGAATTGACTAATAATGTTGTATCATTCAAATTTCGTACCAATTTTGCGGAATCGTATATCAACTTTGCTAAAAATCCGCCAATTACCAATACAACAACACCTAATGAGATATATAAAAATGTTAACCCTTGATTAAGAATAGTTTGAGAAAGTTCAATATCCATTATGCTCTATTCCTTTCTTAATAATCAAATTCACTCTCATTATTAGAGCTTTCAGAATCTTCAAGAGCTTTTGCTTTTCTCATTTTATTTGATTTTAATGAATTAGTTAATTTTCTCATTTGACGTTCTAATTTATACTTCATTAAATCAACTGATTCCAATGCTTGTTTTTTAGCATCTACAATTTGCGGAGCGTGTTTTTCATATAATTCACAAGCCGCATCTTTAATTTCTTTTCTTGATTCTTCGCCGGATTTTGGTGCAAATAATACTCCACCTATAATTCCTCCGACAACTCCTGCTATAATACCTAATGAAAAGGCAAATGCATCATTCTTTTTGCACATAGTAGTAAACCTCGTTTCTTAAATAACATAATTATTTTATCATATTTTTGATAAGATTTCAATAGCGACTCTAAACTTTAGCACTATTAAAGGCTTTGCGCAGTGCTATGACAAAATCTTTTAATGATAATACGAGTTCTACGGTTGTTAATGCACGTTTTGCGTTGTAGTTCAACAATAAAAAGCAAATTCCGGTTAATATATTTTTAAGCAATACAATTTTATATTCTTCTTTTTTCTTTTTAAGTTTTATTTGAATTTGAGTTATAGAAAGCAGAATTTTATTAATTTCTATTCTGATAGAAGTAATTTCCTTCTTTATTTGAGGCTTTGCCGAGAGTATTTGTTCATTGGCTGTACAAATTTTAGCATCTGCATTTTTGATGATTTGAATAATCTTAAATGCAACAATCAATTCTGCTATAAAAACTATTACAAAAAATAATACAAACATTAATTACCTTTGTTTCATATTTATAATATAATAATAACAGATATTTTCAATACATTCAAAAGGAGTATTTTGGTGAGCTTTTATCTAAATGACTTTGTTATACTTATGTTATATATACTTGCTTTGGAGCTTGTTGCTTTTGGCTTTTTATTTATAATGAAACAACTCAAAATAATATTAAAAGTTTCAAAAGATAAAAATGGCAGCATTACAGACGGAATAAGATTTGTAATATCTTTAATTATGGCAAAATTTGTATATGTTGCAATAAAACTTTTATCAAAATCATCTGGTACATCTTTTGTCGGAATGGTTGTATTAAAGATATGTCCTAATTTTCTTCGCTATTGTAATAACTATGTGTACGAAACAATAACCGTAACCGGTACTAACGGAAAAACTACCACGTCAGGTATTTTAGCTCATATTTTGGAAGAAGATAAAAACAATGTTATCCACAATCTCAAGGGTGCAAATATGCTCACAGGCATCGCAAATGCATTTGCTCTCAATTTAAAACCGCCAAAAGTTTTTGAATATGCCGTCATAGAATCAGATGAAGCATATTTGACCAAATTATATGACTATTACTGTGCTGATTATCTTGTAGTGACTAATCTTTTCCGTGATCAGTTAGACAGATACGGGGAACTGTCGACAACTGCAAGTTTTATTCAAAACGCAATCGATAAAAATAAAGAATTAACTTTGATATTGAATGCTGATGACCCTCTTGTTGCGAATTTTGGTAAAAATAGGGAAGCAATTTATTATGGTTTTGAAGATGTTGAATTTATCTCTGACAAACATAATTCATCTTCTCTGGCGCCAAGTGAAGTATTTAATTGTGTTTGCGGTGAGGAACTAAAATACGGCAAACAATTTTTTGCACAAGAAGGACATTATTATTGCGATAAGTGCTCATACAAGCGTCCTGAACCGAACATAAAAGCTTATGCAAAAGTGTATGATAATTATACCGATTTGAGTGTAGCTTTTGGGAACAATAATTATGAATTCAGGGTTAATTTAGTCGGGTTATACAATGCCTATAATGCTTTAGGCGCGATTTCGGCAGCACTTGTAAACGAAATTCCTTATAAAAAAATAAAAGAAGCCGTAGAATCATACACATCGATTTTCGGGCGAACGGAAAGGCGCGTGATAAACGGGCATAATACTTTGATTCAACTCATAAAAAATCCGACAGGCGCAAGTGAAGTTTTAAAAACAGTTGATTTAAATTCAAATATAATAGTGGCGATAAACGATAATTATGCTGACGGCAGAGATATTTCGTGGCTTTGGGATAGTGATTTTGAAAGATTAAAAGATGCAAAAAATCTTGTTATAACTTCCGGTATCAGAGCAAAAGATATGGCGGTACGCTTAAAATATGCGGGCATACCGCAAGAGAAAATAATTGTGGAAGAAAACATAAAACGAGCAATCGAATTAGCTTCCAAAGCAGAAAATAATGGAGAAAGCATTACAATTTTACCATCATATACGGCATTATTAGAAATTACAAAAATGAAATTTTAAGGAGAAATAAATGATATTAGGTGTAAATATAGATCATGTTGCGACATTAAGAAATGCAAGAGGCGGAGTTGAACCGAGCGTATTGGATGCGGCGCGAATTTGCGAAAAATGCGGTGCTTCTTCAATCACTACTCATCTGCGTGAAGACAGACGTCATATAAAAGATGAAGATGTGGATGCTATTTCAAAATTTATAAAAACAGATTTGAATTTAGAAATGGCAGTGACAGATGAAATGCTTGATATAGCGTTAAAATTAAAGCCTCATTCTGTTTGTCTTGTTCCTGAAAAAAGGCAGGAGGTTACAACAGAAGGCGGATTGGATGTTGCAGGTCAGCAGGATAAAATGAACGAATTTGTCGGGAAACTTGTAAATGCAGGAATTATTGTAAGTATGTTCATTGACCCTGATAAAAAACAAGTAGAAGCTTCCAAAAAATGCGGGGCGCAATTTATTGAAATGCATACAGGTTCTTATGCAAACGCATTTGGTACAGACAAAGAAGAAGAAGAATTTTTAAAACTGAAAACTGCAGCAAAATATGCACAAGAATTGGGTTTGAAAGTTAATGCAGGACACGGTTTGAACTATACAAACGTAAAAAGAATGCACGAAATAGAAGGACTTTATGAACTAAATATCGGGCATAGTATTATTTCAAGAGCAATATTTGTTGGGTTAGAACAAGCAGTTATTGAAATGCGCGATTTAATAAAATAAAAGGATAAATTTATGACAAAGTCAAAAGA
Source organism: uncultured bacterium (assembly GCA_900314375.1). Classification (GTDB taxonomy): domain Bacteria; phylum Cyanobacteriota; class Vampirovibrionia; order Gastranaerophilales; family Gastranaerophilaceae; genus Zag111. The sequence continues at coordinate 2,758 of OMVC01000140.1, read as the reverse complement.
AGAAATTGTAAAAGAAATGCAAGCCGTTGCTGAGCAAATGGTAAAGGATGATTTGGAAGAAAATCCTGATTTGGCGAACGAATATTTTGAATGTAATTGCTGCGGGCAGACCAAAAGTCTTGCCGGTTCTATTCAATATGATAAGTATAGGCTTTGCAACGATTGTGTATTGCTGGCAGAAACAGGATTTGCTCTGCATAAGTTTGATAATATTCAATCGCTGATTGATGCTATGGAAGACAATCGGCTTGAAGAATTTTGCGAATATATAAAAAATGAAGAAGCAAAAACAAATTTTGATAACAATTAGTCTTATTGCAAAAAAGCATATACTATGCTAGAATAAGGCATGTAAAATATAGTGTATCTGTGGAAGAAAGGGTTTATATATGGCTAAAGTTTTGGTTACTATGCCTGATGAATTTTTAAACAAAGTTGACGGGTTGGCTGATTCAGAAAATTGTTCAAGAAGTGAACTTATTCGTGAAGCTTTAAAAAATTATATGCGCAGATTGTCAAAATCTCAAATTGAAAATGCTTCTGCAAATGCCGAAATTTTAGACGACATTTTAAGCTAAATTATTTATTAAATTCTTTCATCAAATTATCAATCCATTTAATCAGAGTTGATATATCATACGGTTTTGGCAGGTACAAGTCCGCACCTGTATTGAGTATGAGTTCTTTGTCGTGAATAATTGAGGTTACAATGATTTTTGTATTCCTAAAGTCTTCCGATTGTTTTAATTTATAGCATAAATTCAAACCGTTTTTCTTTTCCAAATCGCCTGCGTCAACAATTATTAGTGCCGGTATGTCTGATTTCTTTGGAACTCTGTATTGATTCATTATGACAGTCTGAAACCCTTGAAGTTTTAATATTGTATTCAATAATGTGCAAAGTGCTTCATCTGTTTCATATATAAAAATTTTATTATTGTATGCAGGCGTAATAACAGAATCTTTACCCGTAATTTGTGGTCTGTCGATTATATAATTGGATTTATCAGGCAAATCCGCAAGGTCATGTAACTGCTCTAGTGCAGAAATAACTTGAGCATAATCTCTGTATGATTTAGCTTCATTTGTTATGACACTAATGGTAAAGTGGACAAAATCGGCGCGTTTGCCTGCAAATTCATCTCCTTGTAAAATTATATAAGCTCTGGATAAGTCATTTTCTGCATAAAACTTATTTACAACTGAATCAAACGCAAAGGTTAAAAATTTTGCAATTCCTTCAGCCTTTAACGGATCTGTAATGACAAAAAATACATTTTCCTTTAATTGTCCGACATAATCTTGCTCGGATAGTGAAGCTTTTATTATTGCGGAATATGTTTGTAGCAATTTGTCAGATGCCAATTCGGTATATGCCTGTTTGTATTCATCAAAATTTTCAATACTTATGTATAGCATAGCCCATTTCGACTCCTGCGATATTGCTCTTTTTATGGCGCGCAGCGTATAATTTTTTGTAGGCAAAAACTGTTTTGTATCAAGATTTGATTCAAATTCACGCCGCAAATGTGCTTGCATTCTTACCTGAAACTCTTTTGAGTTGACGGGTTCAGATAGAAAATCATCCGCACCTGAATTTAGAACTTTAATTCTGTCGTTAAAATCTGCGGATTTAGACAGTGCAACAATTACAGGGCGCATATTGTAGGTTAGTGCCCGCACCTGCTTGCAAAAATCCGACAAATCATCGTCAAAACTATCTGAAATTATTATCAAATCAGGCTCACAATCTTTTATTATCTTTATTGAAGTAAGCATATCACGAGATACTAACACCTGATTTGTATCCGTTTCCAATAGTTTTTTATATTTGGTTGAAAGTTCCAATCTTCTGTCAATGATAAGTGTTACCGACCGCATTTTATCCTCGTTTGTTCTTCTATATCTTTTATGGGCATTTCTATTGTAAAAGTGATTTTACTCAAATCCTCTGAATTATTTAAAGGTTCTGATTTAACAAATATTTTCCCATCCATTTTTTCAATTAAATTTTTGGTTATATATAACCCAAGACCGCTGCCTTGTACTTTTCGTGTCAGTGGATTATCTATTCTGGCAAATTTAGTAAAAATTTTATCATAATCTTTTTCTTTAATGCCAATTCCTGTATTAGAAATATTTATTTTTATAATTTTGTTGTCCTGTTTTACATCTATTTCTGTTGTTGAGTTGTCAGGTGAATATTTTGCGCTGTTTTCGATTAGATTTACTAAAACCTGCATAAATTTATCTTTATCCGCAAATATTTTCGGCGTATTAGGTTCAATATTTATTTCAAATTTTTGAGATTGATATTGATTTTTAACTAAAGTGACGACCTGCGAGATTAACGGTTTAAGCTCAAATTCGCTAAAAACGGTTAAATTTGAGCCGGATTTTAATTTCGTAACGGCAAGCATATTTTCAACAAGATGAATAAGCCTTTGCGATTGCTCTTCCATAATTTTGATAAACTTCTTTTTATTCTCATCATCAAGTTTGTCCCAGGAAGATAGTAAAGTTTGAGAAAACCCGCGAATTGATGTTAGCGGTGTTCGCAATTCGTGGCTGACTGTTGATATAAAATCTTCGTAATCCTGTTCAATGTTGTTCATAATTTTATTATATCAAATTTTTTATCGAGTTCAATAAATGAGTGCTAAAATTATTTGATAGTAAGCATTACAATAGTTAATATTCTGCAAGGAAAAGGCGAGAGCTTGCCGTCTCTCGCCAATATAGAACTTTTGTAAATTAT
>OMVC01000100.1 GCA_900314375.1 uncultured bacterium | reverse complement strand
TGGGTTTTTCTTTAATAGGTGCCGTTATAACCTCGTTATTTATAATTCCTGTTTTAGTATCAAAATTTTTGCATTCCGTAAAAATAAAAGAACAGCCTGAAATTTTCGGCAAGTTTTATGAGAAACTTCTTGATAAAACTTTGAAATCACCTAAAAAATTTTTTATCATACTTGGTGGAATTTTAATTTCTTCATTTATCCTTTTGCCATTTATTGGGTCTGAATTTTTACCGAATTTAGATGAAGGTAATATTTGGCTCAGAGTAACGGTAATCCCGAGGAGTACAACAATAAACCATAGCGTTGAAGTAGCAAGACAAATAAGGGAAACATTACTAAAATACCCTGAAGTTACAAATGTTATTTCACATATTGGTTCAGCCGATGATGGCGAAGACCCGAATTTATTATCAAATATAGAAAATATGGTGGATTTAAAACTTTCTAAAAAGTGGCGGTTTAAATTTCATAAAAATAAACAAAAACTGATTAATGATATGGAAAGAAGTTTAAATGAAATTCCCGGAATTACTACATATTTTACCCAATATATTCAGGATAATGTGGAAGAAGCCGTTTCCGGCTCAAAAGGTCAAGTTGTCTTGAAAATTTATGGTCACGATTTATATAATCTGCAAAAACTTCAAGATGAAGCGGTTGAGTTGTTAGGAAAAGTGCGAGGGATTGTAGATATTTCTTATGACCAAATAATCGGGCAGCCGCAGTATCAAATAAAAGCGGACAGGACAAAAGCCGCAAGGTATGGTTTAAAAAGCGACGATATCCAAAAAGTTATTGAAATTGCAATCGGCGGTAAAAATGCTACTCAAATAATTAAAAACGAAAAACGATTTAATGTGTTTTTACGTCTTGAACAGGAGGACAGAAACAGTTTAGAAAAGCTCGAAAACATCATCGTCAAAACACCTGACGGAATTTCTGTTCCTTTGTCTAATGTAGCAAATATTACGAACGACAACGGCGCAATGATTATTACAAGGAGTGAAAATCAAAGAGTAGCAATAATTAGATTTAACATAAGAAATCGAGATTTAGGTTCGACCGTAAATGAAGCGGAAAAGCTATTAAAAAAAGAACTTAAACTGCCTGATAACTACAGAATAAAATGGGCAGGGCAATCAGAGAGTCAAAAAAGTGCCAATATAAGACTTGGAATAATTTTACCTCTTACAATTCTTTTAATTTCGGCAATTCTTTTTATCCATTACAAGAAAAAACGCTATGTGGGGATTGCTTTATGCACAATTTTGCCTGTATTATCAGGGGCTATTTTTATTCTGTTTTTAACTAAGACATATTTTTCAATCTCCGCCGGAGTTGGTCTAATTGCGGCAATAGGAGTATCAATACAAAACAGCGTAATAATTCTATCTTCGCTTATAAAAACAAATACCTTAGGTGATGAGGAATTAAAAAGTCTTGCGTGTAAAAGATTACGTCCTGTCCTATCAGCTTCACTTGTTGCAATACTCGGGCTAATGCCGGCAGCACTTTCAAACGGTATTGGTGCACAAAGCCAGAAACCTTTTGCAATTACTATAATTGGCGGACTTACTTTTGGCACCGTTATTACAATATTTTTAGTACCTCTACTGTATAAACTGACAAAGGAGAAAAAATGCGAAATTTAATAATACTATTGATAGTTTCCCTGATTTGCTGCGGCTGCGGAAAAATCGAAAACACAAAACATGATGCTATAAAAATAATTAAATTAACCCAGAGCCAAGAAGAAAACGCAAAAATAGAAACAGCAAAAGTAACATACGAAAAATTGAAAACCGAAATTACACTTCCGGCACAATTTAAAGCGCAAAATAAATCGTTGGAAAAAATTTATGCACCAATGGAAGGTAAAATTGAAAAAATATATTTTGATATAGGTGATACGATTAAAAAAGGTGATACAATAGCTCTTTTAAAAACCGATGAAATAAGCCAAATTCAGCTTGAATTTTTAGAAAAAATTATGGATATTGAATCAGACATTAAAACTCAAAGCGCACAATGCACGCTTTCAAACAGCGAATACGAAAGAGAGCGTACTCTATACAATGAAAAAATATCCTCAAGGGCAGATTATGAAAGAGCATTGGCTGAAAAACAGAAAGATATTGCAAAACTAAATTCCCTAAAATCAAAACGCAGCGCACTCATTAACGTTTACCGCAGTCGTTTGGGAGTTTACGGAGCAAACATTGACACTGTTTTAAAAACAAAAAAGGCGCAGCCTTATATTGAATTAAAAGCCTCTATCGGCGGAGTTTTGCTTGAGCGAAAAGTTAATACGGGAGAATTTGTAGAAGATAACAAAGAAATATTTGCACTGGCGGATTTATCAACGATTTGGCTTGTCGGTTATGCTTTTGAAAAAGATTCAGCGAAACTCGCTGTCGGTCAAAAAGTTGAAGCCAAAAGCGGAAATGAAAGTATTGAGGGAGTGTTGTCCTATGTTTCTCCGATATTGGATAACGAAACAAAAACTCTTGAAGTCAGAGCAGATATAGAAAATTCCGATTTTAAATTTAAACCGAATATATATGCTGAAATTATTGTAAATACAGGAGAGAAAGAAACGCTTGTTGTGCCTGATGGTGCAATAGAAAAATACGGCGATTATAATTTTGCTTATGTTAAGACTAAGGAGGGAACTTACGAGGAGAGAAAAGTAGAAACAGGGCTAAAAAACGAAAAATACACAGAAATTCTCTCAGGCTTGAAAGAAGGTGAAACAGTAGTAACAAATGGTATATTTTCACTCTTGGGCGAAAGCATAAAAATGAGTGAAAAATAAAAATCTGAACACGATTAAAACACTCATTAAACGGCATTTATTGTTAAAATTTTTTGAAAACTTCCGACTAAATATGTCAAACTCGGTATACTTTATCTCAAAATCCCTCATACACAGTAGTCAAAATCCCTGATACATTGCAGCTGTTTAATGAACTGTACCCGAAAAAGTGGACATGTATTTTATGTTATAGGTTAGGAGACTTGAACTCCTGACCTAATATTTAATTGTCATACACAATTTAACTCTGTATTGAAGTAAAATCAAGTATTTTAGCATTGTATTTACCCCTTTTGTATCATTTCAACACATTATTTATTTTTTGTAACTTTTGTTTTATTGCTCTTTCAGAAACAACTTCGTCTGCAATAATGCTCAATAAAACTATTGAGATATATTTTTTTAGATATATAATGTTAATAGACATACTAATTATGCTGATTGTGTTTGTAAAATTTTACCGTTATGGAAATTCCCTGTTTAAAATAATAAACTTAATTAAGATGATTATTAAAATACAGAAAGGAATTAAAGTTATGGATAGAATTTTGAAGTTAGTTTCACTTGGTTTGGTATGTGCTTGCTGGAGGTCCAGTGACGGTGAAAATAACAAAAACATTATCAGAGTCACATAATGGCGGCACATAAAACCAAGGTTCAAGTCCTTGCCCTCCAACCATATAAAAAAGAAGCATAAAACTTGCTTCTTTTTTAGTTATAAAATCTCTTAAAGTACAATGTATGTATTTTCGTTATTTAAAACTTCCGACTTGTATGTCAAACTCGCGATACTTTATGTCAAAGTCCATGATACTGTAAAGTAAAACAGAACACCGGTGAACTGTACCCGAAAAAGTGGACATATATTTTATGGTATAGGTTAGGAGACTCGAACTCTTGACCTGATTACTTAATTGTCATACACAATTTAACTCTGTATTAGAGTAATATCAATACTTTGGCCATGTTTTGTATCATTTCAACATAAATAATTGTTATGCAAAAAATTTACAAAAAATTTGTAAATTTTTAAAATTTTAGCGGATGTTAATGGCTGAAATCATGTCATAGCATGAAAAATCATGTCAATTACCCATTTGGGTTAGGTAAAAATACGGACTTGTGGGCAATTCAAATAATCATTATAATGTGGATGTTTATAAGATTTACACTATATAAGGAGGCTTTATGTCTAAATATTTA
>OMVC01000022.1 GCA_900314375.1 uncultured bacterium | reverse complement strand
AGCCTTATGCGTCTGTTGGTATGGTTTGGAACTTATTAAATGAAACTAATGCAACGGCAGATGGTGTAAAACTTCCTGAAATGCACACAAAACCTTATGTAGAGTATGGTGTCGGGTTGCAAAGGACTTGGGCGGATAAATTTTCTGCTTACGGGCAGGCGATGTTAAGACATGGCGGCAGAAACGGTGTTGCGTTAACTCTTGGTTTCAGATGGGCATTAGGACGAGATTACAGCAGACCACAAAAAGTTCAAAAAGATTCAAAGATGTCAACAAGACAGGATGTCAAGGGGGTAAGTCTTTTACGTCATTCAGGGCAAGATGGTAAGATGCTGAAACGAGTTCAGCATGACAATAGCAATTCCCCTACGGAAATGAAAAATGTCGGTGCTAAAAAAGTCTTAAAACAACTTTCCGTCACTCAAAAACAAAAGCTTAACAAAACTACCCGCACCGCTATAAAAGCTAATGTAGAAAAGTTATAAATTTTATGTTATAATCCGGCTATGGGAAATAAGAATATTTTGCTTATTGGCAAAGGTGCTGTAATAAGCGCCCTTGCAAAGAAACTGCATTCAATACCTAATGTCGAAAAAATTTTTGCAGCTCCGGGTAACGGGGTTACAAATGATGTATATGAAAATATTGACATTAGAGAAGATGATTTGACAGGATTATTAAAATTTGCGTTGGATAATAATATTGATTTAACAATTCCAACCTCCAACGAAGCATTTAAATCAGATATAGTTTCTTTTTTCCAATCAAACGGTCAAAACATATTCGCGCCGAATAAAAATATTTGTAATACGATTTTGAATAAAATTCAGGTACGAAAATTCCTGTATAAAAATAATGCAAAAAGCCCTAAATTCGGGATATTCAATAAATTCCAAACAGCTCTTGATTATTTAAAGACTTCAAGCTTTCCTGTTCTCATAAAAAGCCAAACCGCAACAGGTCTAAATAATGATAAAATGATTTGCCCGACAATGAAGTATGCATCTGATTATATAGAAACACTTTTTAACAACGGGGAAGAAGATCTTATAATAGAAGATTACATATATGGTACAAATTTTACCGTATATTATTTCACTGACGGATACAGTGCACTTCCGATTACAGCGGTTGCCAATTTGAAATTTGCAACAGGCAATTTGGAGGGGGATTTTACGGATGGTGTAGGTTCTTATGCTCCTGATTATCGGATTTCGAACAAAATATTAAAAAAACTAAAACCGCTTGTTGATAATATTCTTGTTAATTTTGAGCAAAAAGGCAATCCGTATATGGGAATTCTGGGTATTGAATGTATCTTGACGGGTGATGATGAATTTTTAGCGGAAGACTTGAAACCATTTTTCCAAAATCACGATTGCAGAACCGTTTTGAATATTTTAGAAGATGATATTATTGAAATTATTTATTCATGTATAAACGGGGCTTTTTCTGATGAATATGAAATAATCAAAACCAACAATTTACATTCGATAACCGCAATAGTATCAGCACAATTAGAAAATCGATTAATTAATAATCTGGATATTTGTGAAGACATTGATAACATAGATTTTATCGGCATAAAACAAAATGGTGTAAATATATATACACATCAGGGGAATTGTTTTGCGATAACAAGAACTTCCAAAACATTAACAAGGGCAAAGGAATATTTGGCTCAAGATTTATCCGTAATAAAGTTTGACGGAATGAATTACAGAAAAGATATTTGTGATAAAATACAGTAGGAAAAAGGAGAATATATATGCTAAACTTTTTGAAAAGAGAATTGAGTGAATTTAAAGCTTTTGCTATTCGCGGAAACGTAATAGACATGGCTGTTGGTATCATTATCGGTGCCGCTTTCGGTAAAATTGTAGATTCAATGGTTAATGATGTTATCATGCCTCCGTTAGGATGGTTGATGGGCAAAGTTGATTTTGCCAACTTGTATTTTACAATGCCTACAAAATTGGATGATTTAGGCAATATTCCGCATTATGATTCATTGGAAGCTGCGAAAGCTGCAGGTGCGGTTACTATCAATTACGGGGTATTTATTAATACTTTAATAAGCTTCGTTTTAGTTGCATTCGCAGTATTTTTACTTATTAAAGGTATCAACAAATTGCAAGCTGCTGCTAAAAAAGAAGCTGCAACAGAATCTGCCGCAACAACCAAAACTTGCCCTCATTGCTTTACACAAATTGATATTCGTGCAACAAAATGCCCGAATTGTACTTCTGAATTAAGTAATGAACAATAATTCGGCTTTATAAAATAAATGCGGCGGTTTAATATGAACCGTCGCATTTATTTTTGATGATAATTTTTTTCAAGCATTTCCATCCATTTTGCATGATTATAATTCTTATAACTCTGAGCAAAATTAATTAAAGCAGTTGCCAATTTTCGGCCGCTTTCGGATTTACCGACTATTATATAATCCCCGTTTTCATTTTCGGCATACATCAACTCTTTATGTATTATTTTATCAACGTTATTTTTCGGATTTTTATTTATTATTGCGCGCAACCAAGGGCCCAATAATTCTATCGGGGTGAGTTTATTTTGCAATAATTCTTCATTGTGTTCCTGCAAATATTTTGCGTACTCTGCAAGTATCAAAATCTGTACCTCATAAGAATTTTACAACAAAAAACAGCAACCCGTCTTATCAGATTGCTGTTTTGCTCCATTTTTTTTATATTATTGAAGCTATATCATCAACTATCATTTCTTTTTTCAAATGATATCTTGTTAATAATTCATCCAAAGGAACTCTGTCGTTAAATTCTTTATCAGCACCGTAATTCAAAACTTTTACATTTGAATTTCCGTAAAATCTTGAGATTTTTTCGCCAAATCCGCCGTCTAAAGTTCCGTTTTCGAGGGTAATAACAACATCATGATCGGATTTCAAAGAATTTAAAAGTTCCTCATCAACCCCTGTAATAAATTTCGGATTGATTAAAGTTGCATCAATACCCAAGCGTGATTTTAATTCTTCTTTTACGGATTTACCGAGTTCAAACAAATCACCAAGTCCCAGTATTGCCACCTTTGAACCGCGCGAAACAAGAGAATATTTATTCAAGATTGAATAATCCGTATTATCTTCAATCCCTGTTGATACATAGTTACAAGTCGGGACTCTTATTGCGACCGAATAATCTGTTTGTTCGACAGACCAATCAAGCATTTTTAAATATTCTTCTTTACAAGTAGGCGCTAAATATACGATATTTGGGATATTACAAATCAAAGGAATATCAAACAAGCCCAAATGCGTACAGTCAGCGCTTGAAATTCCGCCCCAATATACAAGAATAGTAGCAGGAGAATTATTCAACGCTAAATCCTGTGATAATTGGTCATAAGCCCTTTGAATAAATGATGTCATAACTCCAAATATAGGTTTTGCTCCGCCTGTCGCGAGTCCTGAAGAATATCCGACCGCATGTTGTTCTGCAATACCCACATCAGTATAATTTTTACCTAATTTATTTCTGAATTCTTCATCCCACCAAAATACCCCCGGTGTTGCAGCATTTACGGCAATTACCGATTTATCCTCTTTTACCTTATTTAATATATAATCTTTTGTTATTGTTTCATAACATTCAGGCACTGTGCCGTTTGATGAAGAATTTTGGCTCAACAACCCCGGCATTGACCAATGTCCCCATTCCTTATTACTAACGGCAGGTTCATACCCCTTACCCTTCAATGTATGAATATGAACTACAACAGGATGATCGGTGTCTTTAACTTTATTGAAGGCTTCTATTAATTTCTCAACATTATTTCCTTCTTCCACATAAATATAATCAAAACCGAACGCTTTAAACCAATTGTTTTCACATTGTCCGTTCGTTTCTCTTAATAACTGTAAATTTTTGTATAAACCGCCTTGGTTTTGCGCAATTGACATTTCGTTGTCGTTAACAATAACAATAAAATTCGAATTTAAGACAGAAGAATTATTTAAACCTTCGAAAGCTTCTCCGCCTGATAATGAACCGTCGCCGATTAAGGCTATTACATTATAATTTTCCCCTTTTAAATCTCTTGCTTTTGCTAATCCGGCCACTAAAGATACAGAAGTTGAGGTATGTCCTATCATAAAATGGTCATGTTCACTTTCATTTTGATTTGAATATCCTGAGATTTCAGGATGTTCTGTCGGATTTAAAAATCCTTCCTTTCTGCCTGTCAGCATTTTATGCGGATAACATTGATGAGATACATCAAATACTAATTTATCAACAGGCGAATTGAATACATAATGCAAGGCTATTGTCGCCTCTACAATCCCTAAATCAGGTCCTAAATGCCCGCCGATTTTATCTACACGATTAAGAATACCTTTTCTGATTTCTTCAGATAATATATGCATTTGTTCTATTGTAAGTTTTTTTACATCCGATGGGGAATTTATATTTTCCAGTACGGTTGTTTCCATTGTCGTCATTTTATATACTCCTTATTTGATACTGTATAACCAATTGGCAAGTTCTGAATCTAATTTATATTTGTTATTATCTTTATATTCAAAACCATTTTTAAAATGTGTTTTTCCGACTAATTTCTTTGTAGATTTGGCTGCATTACCCAAATTGCCGTTGTCTAAAGAATAAAACGGAATAACAGTTTTCCCTTTAAATTTGTTTGCTTTTAAAAATGTGCGTATTGCCGGAGCAATTTCTCCGTAATACACCGGAATACCGAGGTAAACCACATCGTATTTATATAAATCTTTTAATTTCTTTTGTTTTAATTTTGGGCACTTTTTTGATGCTGCTTCTTTTAATATTTGCTCTGTAAATTTTTTATAATTATCAGAATACGGCTTATCCTTTTCTATTTCAAACACTTCTGAATTTGTCATCGCTGAAATCTTTTGTGCAATAGTTTTTGTATTACCGTTTATAGTATAATAAATAACTATTGAAGAATTAGGATTGTCTTGGGCACCAAAAACAGTAGGTGCAAATATTCCAGCAAAAATAACAAAAAATAATAATATTATCTTTTTCAAAAACATACTCTTTTCTCCTTATTTACGCACTATATAATAAATATTATCATAACTTTTTAAAATTTGTGCAAAATATTTTAAGATTGCGTAATATTTATGCTTAAATTAAAACTTATGCTAGAATGTAATAGGAAAAGTAACAGGAGAAAAATATGCAAGAATTAAGTAAGTTTCAAATAACTACGATAATATTTTTACTAATGTTCGTTTTTGTTATAGGGGCGATTTATACTAATACAAAAGATGCAGCAAATAAAAAATTAGATGAAAATAATAACAACTTCCAGCAAAGAGCCCAAGAAGATTACAACTATGAACAAAATATCATTTCAGAAAATAATAATCAAATTCAAAATTTATCAAATCGTATAGATGAATTAAGCCAACAAGTTAATATTTTAAGTAAAACGAAATCGCAAGAACGTACTAATGTAAGATGTCGTGTTTACGGTATAGCTACTCCAAACGGAATTATACAACTATCTCCGACAGAGGCAATTGCAGAAGCTCGTAATAACGGTACAGATTTAGTTATGACATGTGCATTTTAATTAAATGAAAATGCTTAATAACAAAAAGACAATACATAAATTTATGTATTGTCTTTTTTATTCTATTAGTTTTCAAACTATTCTACTTCAATAGCACCCACAGGGCATGCATCAGCAGCTTCTTTTACGCTGTCAATATTATCTGCAACAGCAGCTTCGTTTACAACAGCTTTATCTTCAATTGAAAATACTGCATCACAAATTGATTCGCAAGCACCACATGCTATACAAGCATCACTAACTGTAACTGTCATTTTACTTTCTCCTTATATTATAAACCTTGTGAAAATATCTTTCACAAATCCATTATATAACAAAATAATAAATTTTACTACAGATTTTTTTAATTAATTATAAATTTCTGCTCAATGGGAAAATAGTATAAATAACAACAAATGTTAAAACAATAATTATACCTGTAGTTTTGAAATGAAGGACAAGAAAAGATACCAAACCTGAAATTATTGCAAATAAAATTGCATATCTAAAAATTCGTTTTACGCGCCTGATTTTTAATTTATCCTTATATTCTTTTGCCATAAGTTCAATATTAGATTGCTCTTTTGCTTTTTCTTCGGTTTCATCATCAATGATGTTCGATTCTTTTAATTCTTCCACCGCATCGTTATATGTTCTGTTGACATAACGTTTTACTATATCCAACACTATACTTTCAGGCGCTTCATTTTGGATACATGCATACATAACTTCCCAAATTGTATACCATATTTTTTGCATTACGATTTTCCAATATTTAGCAGGTATCCCTGAACGAAACAAATCAATTTCTTTATGAAAAGACCATTCTGCCATAATTTGGATATATAAACATTGCTGCTCAAAATTTAAACTGCTGAACACTGCATCCGTTTGCATTGATGAAGCTAACAGCATAGCCGAATGCCTGATGTTGTTTTCCAAATAATCCTGTTGAAGTTTATTCACATCATCAGGCAGCAACGGAGCTATACCGACAATTAGCGTTTCTATATAATCTGCATATTTTTGTTCAACTGCTATTTCATCCATTCTAACATTATAAAAAAATATTTTTTATAATTTGTCATATAGATATACTAAATTTCAATATTTGAAATTTTTATTTTTTCTTTTCGAAAACCCCATGTGTTCCAACTCTTTTAAAACCAAACCTGTTAAATAAAGTATCCATACCAAAATCTCTGTCAAAACCGCCAATTATTATTGTTGTTGACTCATCAGCTTTTTGCGCGAGCGTATTTACATAACGATAAATTTCTTCCTTGCCTAAATACGGCATAAAATTTCTTGCTAACAATATTTTATTTTTCAACGATAAGGTTTTTACATCTTCTAAAATATCTCCCCATTCAAATATTACTTTATTTTTTATAAATTCTTTCGGTTTTGAGCATTTACCATTGGTGCATTCATCAAAGTATTTATAAAAATTATCTCCAATATAACGTTTTGCTTCCATCTTTTCAATTAAAGAAATATCATAAATACCTGTCTTTGCTAAATTGATATGCTTTGTGTCAATATCTTTTGCCAATATAGGGAAAAACTTTTCGGCATTTTGCCCCAGTCTTTCTAATAACACAGTAATAAGTGAGTATGCTTCTTCGCCATTGGAACAAGCGTGCATAATTATTTTAACATCATTAGTATTTTTATATTTTTCTTCTAAAAAATCTACAAGCTTATTCCAATTTATATCACCTCGGAAAAATCTTGTATCCCCGCGGTACACAATATTGCCTAAATTATCTTTTACAGTATGAAAATATATTCCAAATGTTGGTCTGTAATTATTATTTGTATTTATTGGATTTATAGTAATCATATTATTTTTTACCTCTTAAAAGATTTTGCTATTTCTAAATATATCTGCCTATTTGTGAAGCCAGTGCTTTTGCTCCCTTTGAATATTCTCTCATCGCAAGCAGTTCTGCATGATTAGCATCTTTTTCCAGATAATTTTCGGAATACAATTTGCCGCTGCCGCTTGCCGGATAGTTTTCTCCGGCTATTAAAAATTTGTATGCTTGCGCCAATTCATCCGGATTTGTAATATTACCGAATTTCTTTCGGCATTGCCGGCAATATGGGGTATAACCTTTTCCCAACCTGCCTATTTGTGCATATTGATAAGCATGGCGGACCTCGTGTGCCGCTAACGTTATAGTTTCACAGGCATCTTTATCATAAGTAATTGTTTTTTCAAATTCATCAAAACTCCCAATATCGTTATCCGACATATGCTCTTCTTTAATTTTTATTCCAAGATCCTCCAGATGATACTTCTTTATAAAATAATGAGTAAATGCCAATCTCTTTTTTGATGTGTCAAAAATAAATCTGTACGGTAAAAACTCATCCTGCTCAGAAAGATTTATTCCGTCTGATACGGATTTACTTTCAATATGAGGAATACCGTCATTCCCGATTCGAATATCTAAATCTATATCACGTTTTGCCAATTTTGAGTTCAAAAAATTATCATGTTCTTTTAAACTTGCTTTAATAATTGAATCCTTAAAAGTATTTTTATCTCTGTGCATTTTATATTTTACACTGCCGTTGAGATTGTTTCTGATTATTTCTAAATGTTCAAGTTCACTATACTCAGGAGCTGCGTTGTTTTTATATATAAAAGTTTTTACAACACGGTGAAAAAGATTATTTACCCCTCGATTATAAGTTTTTTGATTATAGACTTTTGTAATAAATTCGTCACCTGAATCGATATAGCGGGCGCATATTTGATTATTATTAAAAAATGTAGTAATTCTTTTCGAATATTTACTGTCATCTCTTTTGCCGATATGCACCATTGTAAATGTATCAGCACCTTCAGGAACCGATACACCCATACTTTTTAATTGAGAAACGCTGCACTTTTCAGTTTTGATTTTTAAAATATATTTGTATTTATCGTGGTTTAGTTTGTGTACAATATATCTTTTTACATCCCTATAATTGGTGCGCATATTTTTTATTACCGGAGATAAATGCATTAATGAATCCTTTTTATTACGAAATAAAATCCGTAAATATTTTTATTTGCGCAATTGTAAAGAAATCTATATTTATAAATCTAATTCTATATTTTGTGTTTGAACTCCAAAATCATCCGCAAAAATACGCATAATATCCTCTTTATTTTCAAGTTTACAAACTTTGTCATGTTCAAACATACGAACAAACTTTTCATCAAATTTCTTTACATCATTTGATGCAGGCTTATATACGGCTTGATGCATCATTTTGTTACTATTATACATTTTTGCTAATTCATCAACCAATAAAACCAACTGTTCACGACTAAAAGAACAACTTATTCTCGGTTCTACATTCAAAATTTTATCATTCGGAATACCAATATTCATGGTCTTTCTTGACTTTTCATCAAGAGAAAGTAGTTTTGCAGATAATTTATATTCGCATCTGTCATTAATCCAACCGCTGTTGTTGATATTGAAATTCACTTTTAAACCAAACATATTTACTTCAACATTTTCTTTATACGGTTGGCAATCTTTTAAAAATGAAGTTAACGCACTTTGGTATTCCCCTTTATTAAATTGCTCATCCAAATTATTGTATGCATCTTGCGAAAGTGTATGAGTCGCTTTTATATAAAATAGTGATTCAACTGTGACATCTTGTGCAATAGCGGAATTACCGATTAATAATGCGAATAAACATATTATAATCTTTTTCATGACATATTTCTCCTTATTACTATATTATACACATTTTTCAAAAGTTGTTATTTTTGTAAAATTTATTATATAATACTGATAAAGAGAGGGTCGTTATGAATAAAAATAACAAATTGTTGGCATTAGGTATATCCGTAATATTGTGCGGTGTTTCTTTGCTTGTGTACAGCATTACTACTTATGCCGAATCAAAACAACTGTATGAACGAATAGATTTTGATTCCATAGACAATAACAATCAAATGTCTACATCCGATAAATACATCAAATACCTCTCCATTGCGGATTATTTAAATCAAGAAATGAATAAGCGGAAGAATTTACCGATAAAAAATGCTTCTTGCATGTATATTGATTATGCGCAACATAATGCAAATTCAATGTATAAACTTATATTTACCGGAATAAGAGATGACGGGGAAAGAAGAACTGCAGTAGAAGACAGCATAAAATCTTTAGACAGTATGCTGGATTTTTATCAATCTTGCAAAAAGACTTCACAATACAAAGCGGAGTTAAAGACTCTGCTTGAAGAAATTGATAAAGCACAAGATTTGTATGTTTCTGCCGATATAAAAATGGACACATTTTTAAACGGTTCAG
>OMVC01000021.1 GCA_900314375.1 uncultured bacterium | reverse complement strand
TACCTGATTATAAAGTTCCTGAAGGATACACAATAGAAACATATCTTGAATACCTTGTACATCAAGGCTTAAAGGAGCGTTACGGCGAAGTATCAAAAGATATTCAAGAAAGAGCAAAATATGAACTCGGGGTTATAGAAGAAATGGGTTTTGCAGCGTATTTCTTAATCACATGGGATTTTATCCATTATGCTAAAACTCACGGTATTCCTGTCGGCCCGGGCAGGGGGTCTGCCGCAGGTTCTATTGTAGCTTATGCTTTGCGGATAACAGATTTGGACCCGATTAAACATAAACTGTTGTTTGAAAGATTTTTAAACCCTGAACGTTATACAATGCCCGATATTGATATTGACTTTTGTATTGAGCGCAGAGGGGAAGTTATAGATTATGTAACCCAAAAATACGGGGAAGATAAAGTTTGTCAAATTATTACCTTCGGAACTTATGCGGCAAAAGCTGCATTTAAAGCGGTTGCGAGGATTTTAAAAGTTCCGTTTGCGGAAAGTAACAGATTAGCAGGCTTAATTGACGGTGCAATAGAAGTCGCATTAGCTCAAGATGATAAAGCTAAAACCTTAAAAAAAGCCATGCAGTTTGAAGGTTCGGAGCTTCGCGCATTGTATGACAAAGACGAACAAATAATGATTGACCCGACAATAAATAAAACAGTCGGGATAAAAAAACTTATTGATTTGGCTATCGGAATTGAAGGTATCAAAAACAACACAGGAACCCACGCTGCAGGGGTTATAATCTCTCAAAAACCTTTAGATGAGATTATTCCTGTTCGTCCGTCAAAAGACGGAATTATACAAACGGGTTATCCGCCTCATGATGTAACAGAAGTTTTAAGTCTGTTAAAAATGGACTTTTTGGGATTGAGAAACATTACAACCATCTACAAGACGGTTGATATGATTGAAAAACGCCAAGGGATAAAACTTGATATCAATAATATACCATTAGACGATAAACCGACATACGATATGTTGATGGTGGGGGATACAGATGGGGTATTTCAGCTTGAATCTCAAGGTATGAAAAATCTTGTTAAACGCTTGAAACCTGACGTATTTGAAGATTTAGGCGCTTTGGTAGCTCTGTTCAGGCCTGGGCCGTTGGATTCGGGGATGGTAGATGATTTCGTTGAAAGAAAACACGGTCGTCAGGCAATTACCTATGCACATCCTTTACTGGAACCTGTCTTAAAAGATACCTACGGAACAATTGTATATCAAGAACAAATTATGCAGGTATTCCAGATTTTGGCGGATTATTCATTAGGACAAGCGGACATGGTTCGCCGTATGATGGGTAAGAAAAAAGTCGATGAAATGGAAAAGCAAAAAGGCATATTCATCGAACGCTCCGCAAAACACGGAATGACATCTGAAGATGCAACAAATCTGTTTAACCAAATTTTAGCATTCGCTTCGTACTGCTTTAACCGAAGCCACTCTGCTGCGTATGCATTTGTTGCATATCAAACGGCATATTTAAAATGCCATTATCCTGTAGAATATTTATCAGCTTTATTGTCAAGCGTTGCGGGAGATGCCGAAAAAACTCAATTATATATTGAAGATGCCCTCAAAAAAGGAATAAAAGTTCTTCCGCCTGACATTAACCATTCACTTGCGTCATTTACTCCTGACGGAGATAATATCAGATTTGGTTTGGCTTCCATTAAACAAGTCGGAGAAGGCGTTATAGAAGAAATTATTAAAGAACGCGAAGCTAACGGAGATTTCAAATCCATATACGATTATATAAAAAGAACAGATATAAAATGCTCAAATAAAAGAACTTTGGAAGGTTTAATAAAAGCTGGCGCTTTTTCTACTATTGAAAAAAGCCGTAAACAATTATTGGAAAATCTTGAATATATCGTTGCAACAGCATCAAAAGAAGCTAAAGAAAAAGAATTAGGTCAGGCAAGTTTATTTGATATGCTTGGCGATACCGCATCAGTACAGAGTGCAAAATTTAATTTATCGGGTTCTGATGAAGAATTTGATGCAAGACAAATCCAACTTTTTGAAAAAGAATTTTTGGGATTTTATGTAACAAGCCATCCGCTTGCAACCATACGCGACAAATTGCCGTTTTTAATGACTCATAAAATCTCTCAAATCCCTGATATTCCAAACGATAAATCAGTAACCGTTTGCGGGTTGATTACGGCAACAAGACAAATCCCGCAAAAAAGTGACCCGTCAAAATATATCAGGTTTATTACAATAGAAGATTTAACGGGAAAAACCGATGCACTTGCTTTCAATTCAAAAATTGCAGAATACGGTGATTTATTACAATCAGAACAAAGAGTAATAATTTCGGGTAAAGTCAGCAGAAGAAACGAAGAAGACCCGCCTACAATATTGATTGATACCGTAAAACCTGTTGATAACACGAATATTTTTACGGTTGAATTGAAAAATGAATTTAAGTATGAAGAAATTATGCTGTTAAAACAGATGTTGTGCAAATTCAAAGGTTCTGACCCCGTAATGTTAAAACTACAAGATTTAACGGGTGAATCAAAAATTCTCACATCTTCAATGTTTTGGGTAAATGCCTCAAATGATTTGGTCTCAACCTTAAATAAAGGTTTTGGCGACAGAATAGAAGTCAGTATAAAATCTATGGATAAAAAATGGTAACGGCAACGAGGTGTACTTTAAAAGTACACCTCGTTTTAAATATTGCTTAAATAATATTTTCGCTCCTGTGGGCTTCGGCACATTCGTGCCAGTGAGGATATTTTGTCTTGGATTTTAACGGTTCAAGATTTTTTATTTCGCTTCGCTTACGCTATTTGCGTAAGCTGTCGC